>JAFSVO010000114.1 GCA_017444965.1 Clostridia bacterium
ACGATACAAGTTTTTTCATAGGCTTTCACCCTTTTTGCGGTATTCTAAAAGCCGGGGAGAAGTTTTCCTCCCCGGCCCCGGATAAGCTTAAAACATCATGGAGGGTCTGACGATAACGTACTTGTAATGGCCGATGGTGCTGAGAAGCGCGTCCTTTGAGCCGAGAAGGTCTAAAAGCCCTTCGCCGTCAAGCGAAAGCAGGGTGTTTTCGCCCGTGTACATATACGCTTTCGTCTTGTTGCCGTAATAGTCCTCGCTCATAACTATAAGGTCGCCCGCGATAAGGTGCACCGTCTGCGCGCCGCGCGTGCGCACGCCCTCGAACGCGTCGGACATCTCGACGTGGTAGCCGCCGTACATGCCGGGCACTATCATATCGAAATACTTGCTGTTCGTCTTAAGCTCGAAATTGTCGCCCGCGGACATCTCTCTGAAGCAGCTGTCCAAAAGCGCCTTTTCGCTTTCAAAAGGAACGCTCTTGCCTACGGCGTCACCGTAGATCTTGTTTATAAGCTCGACGCCGCGAAGGGTAGAATTCGCGTTCGCGTTTATTACGTCGGTCATTTTCCTCTGCTCTTCTTTTGAAAGAGTTTTCGCGATATACACCTTCGGGCACTTTACCGGCACGCCGCCGACGCTGCCTTTATCGGTGTAAACGTACTTGCCGATAAGAGACGGGTCGTCCTTTACCCTGACCTTATACTCAACGGTGACCGTCTCGCCCTTCGGCACGGTTATACTCCACGTAAGCTTGTCGCCCGACTGGGTGTCGCCGCCGGATACGTAGGTCGTGTTTTCGGGCACGTAGTCTATGACTTCAAGCGGCATCGCCCATTTGTTGCCGTTTCTTATCTCTATCGTATAGGTCATCTCTTCGCCCGGGTTTACAGTCTGACCTACCGTGTGCGAGCAAAGCTTCTGAACGAGTACGTTCTGCAGGTTCTTTACGCGGTTCTGCGTCTTTTCGGGGATCGGCTTGTTATAATCGACAAGCGGGCGGACTATCGCGAAACGCGCCTTTTTGAAGAGATACGCGCTTTCGCTCTCGCTGAAATAATCGGAGGTCATAAAGGTGGCTATGCTCCCGCGCGGCTCGGAAAGCTCCTGCATCTTGTCGTAATCATAGTTGCCGCCGCCGGGCGCCGAGGAGTGGATTATCGTGTCGTCGCCGCCGTAGAGCAGAGCGTGGCCGTATGTGTCGCCCTGGGCGTGATAAACGACTATGTCGCCCGGCTGAAGCGTTTTCAAAAACTTTTCCTTCACTTCGTCCTTGGTCGCCTGCGATTCGTTGCCGTCGACCTCGAAGCTTAACATTATCCTTTCGGGATGCTTGTAATAGAGGGCGTTGGTGTGCCACGTCTCTATATCGTAATCAAGCGCGAAATAGTAGCAGTCGTAAGTAAAGCAGGCGCAGTTGGTGTAGCCCGTCAGCTGCTTGGTGTAATCCTCGGCCGCCATCGTCTTGTTCTGCCAGCGGTAGGTGACCTTTTCCGCGCCCTTTATAAGCCGCGTGTCGTCGTACTGGACGTATGTCTTCCGCGCGAGCATGGCTTCCGCGTAAACGCATACCGCCTCCTGATAGGGGTTGTCGAACTTTCTGTAATGGGGCTCTTCATCGGGCGTCGCCGGGGCGGTAGTTTCCGCGGGGGCGGCGGGCTCTGTCGCGGCAGGCTCGGAAGCGGGCTCGGACGCCGTCTCTTCGGTCTGCGCATCCTTCTCGTCCGAAGGTTCCGCGGGGTCTGCACCGCAGGCGGAGAATACCGATACGAGTATTATTAGCGCGAGGATAAGCGAAAGCAGCTTTTTCATGTTGTTTCTCCTTTATATGACCGTTTTTAAATTGATTTATCAGAAAGCCATCGAGGGCCGCGCTATCACGAACATGTGATAGCCTAAGGTGCTCAAAAGCACGTCCTTCGAGTTTACAAGGTCGAGCACAGAGCCGTCCTCAAGCGACATAAGGGTGTTCGAGCCCGTGTACATATACGCGTAAGTCCTCTCGCCGTCGGCGTCTTCGCTCATGACTATGATATCGCCGGCTATAAGGTGCGCCGTCTGCGGGCCGCGCGTGCGCTCTTTTCCGTAATCGTCGGTCAGGTCTACGTGGTAGCCGCCGTACATGGTCGGCACAGATATTCCGTAATACTTGCCGCTTTTATCGAGAGCGTAGTTTCCGCCGTTCTGCTTGTAAACGCCGAACAGAAGCGCCCTTTTGCTTTCAAAGCCGACGGTCTTGCCCAAAGCGTCGCCGTATATCTTGTTCGCGAGCTCTATCCCGCGAAGGGATGAGCCGGCGTTCGCCTCGATAGCCGCGGTCATCTTGCTCTGTTCTTCCTTCGTTAAGGTCTTTTCGATATATATCGCGGGGCACTTTACGGGGACGCCGCCGACGGAGCCCTTGTCGGTGAATACGCATTTGCCGATAAGGGACGGGTCGTCGTTGACCTTTACGGTATATTCGAGCTTTAGCGTTTCGCCCTTAGGCACCGACACGCTCCATTTGACCTCGTCGCCCGTCGCCGTGTCGCCGCCGGATACGTAGGCCGTGTATTCGGGCACGTAGTCGATAACTTCAAGCGGCATCGCCCATTTGTTGCCGTTTCTTATTTCTATCGTATAGGTTATTTCCCCGCCCGGATTGACCGTCTGCCCGACGCTTTGGGTCGCGGTCTTCTGCACGTAAACGTTCTGAAGGTTCTTTACCCTGTTCTTCGTAGCCTCGGGTATCGGCTTGTCGTAACCCAAAAGCGGGCGGACTATGCCGAAGCGCGCCTCTCCCCACAGGTGCCAGCCGCTTGCCGTACCGAAAAGATCCGTCACTTCCATATAGGCGATACTTCCCGCCGGCTCGACAAGGTCCTTTTTGCCCGAGTAGTTGTAGTTGCCGCCGCCCGGCGCCGCGGAATGGATTATCTTCCCGTCGCCGACGTAGAGCATAGCGTGGCCGTAGACGTCGCCCGCGTGGTGGCAGACGACTATATCGCCCGGCTCAAGCGTATTTAAGAACTCTTCCTTAAGTTTCGCTTTTTCCTCGTCGGTCTCGGTCTTGGTGTTCTCATGCGAGAAGACGAGGCGCTCGGGGTACTTATAGTAAAGCGCGTTGGTGTGCCACGTTTCTATGTCGTAGCCCAGCGCGAAATAATAGCAGTCGTAGGTAAAGCAGGCGCAGTTGGTGTAGCCCGTCAGCTGCTTTGTGTAATCCTCTGCAGCCATCGTCTTGTTCCGCCAGCGGTATACGACCGGGTTGGATTTCTCGACGAGCCGCGTATCGTCGTACTGGACGAGCGTCTTGCGCGCGAGCATCGTCTCGGCGTAGATGACGAGCGCCTCCTGATAGGGGTTGTCGAAATGCCTGTAATGCGGCTCTTCGTCGGGGTCCGCGGCGGGCGCCGGCTGAGTATTGTTATCTTCAGTCTGCGCGGTATCCGTCTGCGCGGTATCATCCGCCCCGCCGGTCTCCGCGGGCTTTTCGCCGCAGGCGGAAAAAACGGATACGAGCATAATGAGCGCGAGGATAAGCGAAATAAGCTTCTTCATATCAAAAACCTCACTTTAAGAGCATCGCGGGTCTTAAAATAACGAACTTGTTATAGCCGAGCGTGCTCATAAGCACGTCCTTCGACTCTAACATATCGAGCATACGCACGTCGCCGGGGTTAAGGCTTAAAAGAGTGTTGCTGCAGCTTACCATATAGGCGAAGATCTGCGAGTTGTCGGTATCCTGCGACATAAAGACCACGTCGCCCGCCTCGAGCTGGGTCGACATAGGGCCTCTCGTCCTCACGCCGCCGAAGGCGTCGGACGGCACTACGTAATAGCCGCCGTACATGGTCGGCGCTATCATACCGAAATATCTGCTGTTCTTTTTAAGGCTGAAGAACGAGCGTGAGTTTTCCAGAAGCTCGAAGACCGATTTGAACACCGTCTCGTTATCGGTGATAAGGCTCGAAAGATCGAGCCCGACGGCGTCCTTGTATATCTTCGCGGCGAGCAAAGCTCCCGAAAGGTCGGAACCTACGTTCGCGTTCATCGTATTTTCCATTTTCGTCTTTTCCTCGTCGGTCAGATGCTTTCCTATGTTGAGCGCGGGCGTTTTGCAGGGCACGCCGCCGACCGTCGCTTTATCGTTGAATATCGTCTTGCCGATAAGAGAGGGGTCGTCGTTTACCTTTACCGTGTAGGAGACGGTCGCGCGCTCGCCCTTAGGGACGGTCACTTTCCACGAAAGGTCTTTGCCCGAAACGCTGTCCGCGCCCGAAACGTAAGTCGTGTTTTCGGGCACGACGTCGCGCACCTCGAGCTCCATCTTCCAGTTGTTGGTATTCGCTATCTCAAACGTATAGGTCAGCTCTTCGCCCGGCTCTATAACCTGCCCTATCGTCTTCGAGCAGAGCTTCTGCACGACGACGTTCTGAAGGTTCTTTACCCTGTTGCGGCTCTTTTCGGGCACCTGCCCGTTCCATACGTTCAAGGGGCGGAGAATGCCGTATATAAACGCCTTTTCGAGAAGGCATCTCGTATGCCCCGGGGTGAACAGATCGTCTACCGTGTTGACGGTGACCGTGCCCTTCGGCTCGCTGTATTCCTTCTTTTCGGAATAGTTATAGTTGCCGCCGTTTAACGCCATGGAATGAAGTATCCTGCCGTCGCCGACGTAGAGCATGGCGTGGCCGTTGGCGTCGCCCGTGTATCTGTAAACGATTATATCGGCGGGCTGAAGATTATCCGAGAACTCTTTCTTTAAGCGCTCAAAATCCTCGGGCGTCTCGTTGCCCTTCACGTTATAGGTGTAAAAGAGCTGATCGACGGGCGCCTGTATCATTGCCGCCGTGCTCCAGTTCTTTATGTCGTAATCGAGCGCGTTGAAATAGCAGTCGTAGCAGAACGCCGCGCAGTTGGTGTAGCCCGTAAGCTGTTTCGTATAATCCTCGCACGCCATAACGTTCCTCTGCCAGCGGTATTCGGCGGGCTTTATCTCGGGGACGAGGCGCGTGTCGTCGTACTGGGCGTAGGTCTTTCTTAAATACATCGACTCGGCGTAAACGCAGACCGCCTCCTGCCGCGGGTCGTCGTACTGCTTGTAATGCGGCTCTTCGTCGGGTGTCTGCGTCTCGGTCTGCGTATCCGCGGGCGCCGCCGTCTCGCTGCCCGAGGGCGCGGCGGCAGTCTCTTCGGTCTGCGCGGCATCCGTTACGTCATCGGTCGCGGGCGCTTTTTCACCGCACGCCGCGAAAAGCGTAAGGATCGTTAATGCGCCAAGCAAAAGGGCGATAACTCTTTTCATAATAATCTCCTTATTTCAGCGTCATCGCGGGTCTTAAAATTACGAACTTGGTATATCCTAAAATACCCATAAGGATATCGTTGCTTTCGGCGACGTCGAGCATGCGCACGGCGCCAGGATTTAAGCACATTATCTTATTGCCCGCGCCGACCATATATACCTGCGTTTCGGTGTCTTCCTTATTGTCGGAAATCACGACTATATCGCCTGCCTCTAAGTGCTGGGTCTGCGGCCCGCGCGTGCGGATGCCGTCGAACGCCGTTATCGAAAGAACGTAATAGCCGCCGTACATCGCTGGCGCGACGAGCGGGAAGTATTTGTTGTCTTCATTGAAATCGTAAATGCCGGGGTCCGCCGTCTGCGGCGTGAAAAGGGTGCCCATAAGGGATTTTTCATCCGTTACCGCGGCAGATATATCCATACCTATCGCGTCTTTATATATGCTCTTCGCAAGCTCGAGCCCGAAAACGGACGCGCCCGACTTGGAAACGGCGTCCATCGTACCGGCGAGCTTGGTCTTTTCATCGTCCGAGAGGTGCTTTCTTACGTACACGGCGGGCGTTTTGCAGGGCACGCCGCCGACCGTCGCCTTGTCGTTAAATATCTTTTTCCCGTAAAGCGAATTGTCGTCGTTGACCTTGACGGTGTATGAAACCGTCATACGCTCGCCCTTGGGGACGGTTATATCCCACGAAAGGTTTCTGCCCGAAACGCTGTCCGCGCCGGAAACGTAGGTCGTGTTTTCGGGCACGACGTCGCGCACCTCGAGGTCCATTTTCCAGTTGTTAAGGTTTTGAATATCGAAGGTGTAGGTAAGCTCTTCGCCCGGCATAATGACCTGACCTATCGTCTTCGAGCAGAGCTTCTGCACGACTACGTTCTGCAGGTTCTTTGCCCTGTTCTTGCTTTTTTCGGGCACTTCGCCGCCCTTAAATTTGTTGAGAGGACGGCAGATAATGTAGGATTTCTGCTGAGGCAGGCACCTTACGTAGCCCGGCGTGAACAGATCGTCTATCATATCGAGGGAGATGGAACCGACCGGCTCCACCCTGTCCTTTTTGCTCGAATAATCGTAGTTGCCGCCGCCCGGCGCCTGGGAATGAATGACCCTGCCTTCGCCCGCGTAGAGCATAGCGTGGCCGCTGTCGTCGTGAAGGTAGCAGATGCAGTCGCCCGGCTCGAGTATCTTTACGAATTCCTCTTTAAGCCTCGCTATGTCCTCGGGCGTTTCATCGCCCTTGACGTCGTAAGAATACATTATCTCTTCGGGGTCTGCCGCGTAATACATTCTGACGTACCAGTACTTTATGTCGTAGTCGAGTGCTTCATAATAGCAGTCGTAGGTAAAGCAGGCGCAGTTGGTGTAGCCCAAAAGCTGCTTTGTGTAATCCTCGGGCGCCTTTGTTTTCCTCTGCCAGCGGTAGACCGCGACCGGCTGATAATTCACAAGGCGCGTGTCGTCATACTGCACGAGCCGGTGCCTTTGAAGCATGGACTCGGCGAAAAGACAGACCGCCTCCTGATAGGGGTTGTCGTACTTTCTGTAATGCGGCGTCTCGTCGGGCGTCTCCGCCGCCGTCGGCGCCGAGGTATCCGTCGCGGGAGCGGTCGTATCGCTGCCTGCGGGAGCCGCCGTATCGGTCTCGGGCGCGGTCGTCTCTTCGGTCTGCGCGTCGGGCGCGCCCGATACGTCGGTAGTTTCCGCGGGCGCTTTTTCACCGCACGCCGCGAAAAGCGTAAGGAGAGTCAAGGCTCCGAGCAAAAGGGCGATAACTTTTTTCATGTCTGCCTCCTTATTTAAGGACCATAGCGGGTCTTAATATTACGAACTTGGTGTATCCTAAAATACCCATAAGGAAGTCGTTGCTTTCGGCGACGTCGAGCATGCGCACGGTGCCGCGATTTAAGCACATTACCTTATTGCCCGCGCCGACCATATAGACCTGCGTTTCGGTGTCTTCCTTATCGTCGGATATTACGACTATGTCGCCCGTCTCAAGGTGCTGGGTCTGCGGGCCGCGCGTGCGGATGCCGTCGAACGCCGTTATCGAAAGAACGTAATAGCCGCCGTACATCGCGGGCGCGTCGAGCGGGAAGTATTTGTTGTCTTCATTGAAATCGTATATTCCGGGGTCCGCCGTCTGCGGCGTGAAAAGGGTGCCCATAAGGGATTTTTCGTCCGTAACGGCGCTCGATATATCCATTCCCAAAGCGTCTTTATATATGCTCTTCGCAAGCTCGAGTCCCGAAGCGGAAGCGCCGCTTGACGCCGCCTCCATCGCCGCCGCGAGCTTTGATTTTTCATCGTCGGAGAGGTGCTTTCTTATATACACGGCGGGCGTTTTGCAGGGCACGCCGCCGACCGTCGCCTTGTCGTTAAATATCTTTTTCCCGTAAAGCGAATTATCGTCGTTGACCTTTACGGTGTAAGAAACCGTCATACGCTCGCCCTTGGGGACGGTCACGTTCCACGAAAGGTTTTTGCCGGAAACCGAGTCCGCGCCGGAAACGTAGGTCGTGTATTCCGGCACGACGTCGCGCACCTCGAGGTCCATTTTCCAGTTGTTGAGGTTTTGAATATCGAAGGTGTAGGTAAGCTCTTCGCCCGGCATAATGACCTGACCTATCGTCTTCGAGCAGAGCTTCTGCACGACTACGTTCTGCAGATTCTTGACCCTGTTGCGGGTCTTTTCGGGCACCTCGCCGGTAAAGATATTGAGAGGACGGCAGATAACGTAGGATTTCTGCTGAGGCAGGCACCTTGAAAAGCCCGGGGTGAAGAGGTCGTCTAAGCTGTCGAGCGATATCGAGCCCGTCGGCTCGACTCTGTCCTTTTTGCCCGAGTAATCGTAGTTGCCGCCGCCCGGCGCGTGGGAATGTATGACCCTGCCTTCGCCCGCGTAGAGCATGGCGTGGGCACCGCCCGTGTGTATGTAGGCGATAACGTCGCCCGGCTCTATTATCTTTACGAATTCCTCTTTAAGTTTGGCTATATCCTCCGGCGTTTCGTTGCCCGTAACGTAGTAAGAGTACATTATCTCTTCGGGCCGCGCCGTGTAATAGAGGTCGACGTACCAGTACTTTATGTCGAAATCGAGCGCCTGATAATAGCAGTCGTAAGTAAAACAGGCGCAGTTAGTGTAGCCTAAAAGCTGCTTTGTGTAATCCTCGGGCGCTTTTATTTTTCTCTGCCAGCGGTAGACAGCCTTCGGCTGATAATTGACAAGCCGCGTGTCGTCGTACTGCACGAGCCGGTGCCTTTGAAGCATGGACTCGGCGTATACGCAGACCGCCTCCTGATAGGGGTTGTCGTACTTTCTGTAATGCGGCGTCTCGTCGGGCGTCTCCGCCGCCTGCGGCGCGGCGTCCGTGTTGGGCGCGGGGGCGGCGTTATCAGCGGGAGCGGGGGCCGAAGCGTCGTCCGTCGGCGCGGGGGAGGCGGCTTCCGTCGCGTCCGTCTGCGCGGTATCTTCGGGCGTCGGCGCGTCGGGCGCCTTTCCGCAGCCGGAAAGAGCCGAGAAAAGCATTACTGCCGCCAAAAGCAGAGATAAAGCCTTTTTCATAAAATACCTCCTGCCCCTTTAATAATCGGTTTTGCGGAAAGGCCCAAGCATAGACCTTTCCGCAGTATATATATTTATATTAACATATATAAAAGTATAAATCAAGTATTAAGCATTTGTTAAAAAGTAATAAAAATCGGCTCGGTTTTTTTACCGCTGTCCCATAGACGGGCGCAGTACGCAGAAGCAGAACTGCCCGAGAAGCTTATCTAAAAGCTGCGCGCTGTCGGCTCTTACCGCCTTTTCGGAAACTATCGCCGCAGCCTCGCCCTCGCCTAAATAGACGAACGCGTTGCCGCTTTTCCCGTCGCGGCTGAAGAGGACTATATCGCCCGGGACGAGGTTGTGATTTCGCACGTTGCGCGCTCTTTTGCCCTCGCCCGCGGTGCCGCAGTTCTGCCCGCCGTACATCTCTGAAACGTACCACTTTGAAAACACGCTCGCGGGATCGGGCTCCGGCGCCGTGATATTAAACTCGGTATTAAAATTCTTAAACAGCGCCGAAAGCGCCTCCGCGGGCTCGAACGCGGGTATCTCTATGCCGAGCGTTTTCGAGTATATCTCGGCGATAAGGTCTTTTTCGTTCGTCGCCGAAAGGGCGCTTACCGAAAGGGACTTGAGCGCGTCCTGCTTATCCTGCGGGAGTGTGTTCGCGACGTAAATAGGCGTGTCGTTTATCCGCATGCCCTCGACCCGCGTGTTGTTGAAGGGTATCAGCCCCGCGGGGCAGTCGTCGTCTGTCTTTACCGTGTATTTGACGCGGCGGCTCTCGCCGCCCGGTATCTCAAGAGTCCACGGCATAGGCTCGTCTGATACTATCCTGGTGTGCGGGGGCGCGATATCTTCTACCGCGAGCTTTCGCGCGGGCTTTCCTAAGTTCCTTACGGTCACCGTTATCTCGACCTCGCCGCCCGGCGACACGCTGACGCCCTTAGGCGCGGAGGTCGTTTTGGTTATAAGCAGGTCCTGAAGCTTCTTTACCCGGATAAGCGTGTCCTCGTTGGGAGTCAGCCCGAGCTCGAAGGGGCGCAGTATGCAGACCTTGTTTTTTTCGTCGAAAAGGTCCCTTTTGGCGAGCACGTCGTCTATCGTCGTGAGGAAAAGCGCCGTCGTCTCGGTCTTGTCGTGCGCCGCGGCGTAATCGTAGTCGCCGCCGCCCGAAGCGAAGGTGCAGTGCATTATCTCGCCGTCGCCGATATAGAGCATTACGTGGTTGTTTTCTACGTAGTTATAGTAGATTATATCGCCCGTCTGAAGCGTCAGCTTAAGGGTCGCCTTGGCGACGTCCTTATCCTCGGCGCCTTCGTCCGCGCCGTTCCAGTAAAAGACTCTTTCGCCCGCCTCGTTATTGTAGAGCGGGTCTAAAATAACGCCCGCCTTGGGCGTTTCGTACCCGAACGCCGTAAGATAGACGTTGCGGCAGAAAACGCCGCACTCGAAATAAAGATCCTTCTGGAATGTCGCGGCCTCCGGCACGTCGAACTCGTACCTCGGCTGTTTTCTCTCTATCCTGTCCATCATGAGCTGGTCGTACTGTATGTTCGAGCGGTGGCAGTAGTAGGCGCGCGCCGTGGCTAAAAGCGCCTGCTTCTGCAGCTCGCGCCCGCTTAAAAGCTCGGGCTCCTCGTAAGGCGCTTCGGGCTGCGGCGCCGGGGTCTCTTCCGCGGCCGCCGTTTCGGGCTCGGGCACAGGAGCGTCGGTTTCCGGCTCGGGCGCCTTTTTACCGCACGCCGAAAGGAGGAACAAAAAAGCGAAAACGCACGCCGCAAGTCTTTTCTTCATATCGCACCGCCTTAATATTTTCAGGGTCTTAAAACGAAAAACGCGAACTGTCCCAAAAGCGACTCTGTTATCTTCAAAGCGTCCTCGCCTTTATAGACTTTATCGCCGCCGTAAAGTTCCCACTCGCCGCCGCAGACAAGCGCGTGAACGTCCTTCTCGTCCGAATAAACGAGTACGTCGCCGACCTCGAAGTCGCCGGGGCGTATCTCGCGCGTTCTCGTTATTTTGTCCTTTTTATACGTCTGCATATTCTTGCCGCCGTAAAAGCCGGGGACCGTCATGTCCGTCTTTTTGAATCTTACGAGCGTATCGACGTCCGACGGCTCGAGATACGCGTTGAGCGCCTCTTCGGCGTCTTTGTCAGGCAGGGTCTTTGAAAGCGCCTTTTTGTAAACCGCCTTAACGAATTCCCAGTCAGCGCCGCGGCAGGTCCTGCACGCGTCGTTTATCGCCGCCTTCTGCTTATCCTTATAGCCCTTGCGGCAGAAGGTCGCGGTCTCGTTCATTAAAACGCCGTTTACGCGGGTCTTTTTAGACCTTATTATCTCTTCCTCGCCCGTCGCTTTGAAGGAATAATTTACCGTGCGGCTCTCAAGCGGGGCAAGGTAAAACTCCTCTTTCACGGGCGCGCCCGTCGCGCCGCGCGGCGGCTCGTCGGTAAGCTTTATTTTTTTCGCTTCCTGCCCGCAGTTTTTGACGGTCACGCTGTACCGTATCTCCCCGCCGGGCCTCACGGTACGCGTGCGCGAGGGCGTGCAGGTCTTAAAAACGGCTACGCGGAAAAGCGACTTTGCGCGCGCCTGCGCCTTCGCCGTAGGCTTATCCTTTTCGCCGTAGGGCCTTATTATGGCAAATCTGCCTATGCGGTCGCCGAAAAGGTATCTGTCGGCGCCCTCCGTCCAGAAGGTCTGCGCCTTAAACTCCATAATGGCGCCGTAGGACTCGTATTTATCCTTCTTTTCCTTGTAGTCGTAGTCGCCGCCCGGCAGAAAATAGGTGCAGTGAAGCACCTTGTTGTCGCCGACGAAGACCATTATATGCCCGTTGCTTTCGTCGCGGTTGCGCGTGACTACGGCGTCGCCGGGCAGAAGAGTTTTTTGAAACTTTTCAAGTATCTTTTTCTTTTTTTCGGGCGTTTCGCGCCCCGTGCGCTTATAATAGAAAACCCGCATATCTTCAAGGTTTATCATGCTTTCGGTAAGAAGCGCGGGAAGCTTTATCCCGAAGGTCTCATAATAGACCGACCAGGCGTAAGAGCTGCAGTCCAAATGAAGCGTGCAGTCTGCCGTCGCGTACTCGGGCTCTCTGCCCGGCTGGCGGCGCTCTGCGCGGACGCTGCCCGAGCGGTTTAAGCACAGCTGATCGTACTGTACGCACGAGCCCCTGTCGAAATAAGCGTAGGCGACCGTCTTTAAAGCTTCAAGATTTATTTCGCCGCTCATCTTAATATACCGTCCCTTATCTCAACGACTTTTCCGCCCTCAAGATAGACCCTCGGCACGCGTTTGCCGACGAGTATCTGAAGGTTTGAAAGCCCGGAGCCGGACACTTCCCTTACGTCGAAATAATCCATGCCCGCGCCGCCGTATATCTCGACCTCGTCGCCCTGAGAAACGCCGGGGACGCCCGTTACGTCCGCCATGCACATATCCATGCAGATGGTGCCGCATATCTCGCACCTTTCGCCGCGTATGCCGACCCAGCCCTTATGATTCGATATCGCCTTGGGCATACCGTCGGCGTAGCCGAAGGGAAGGGTCGCGATAAGTCTGTCGTGATCGCACGGGTCTAAAAGGTCGTAGCCGACCCCCTCGCCCGCGGGCACCGTGTGCACCCTCGCGACGCGGGTCTTTACCGTCATCGCCGTTTTTACGGGCACGCTCTTCTCTTCGCCTAAGCAAAAGCCCGTTATGACCGACCCCGTCCGCACGAGGTCGTAGCGCATTTCGGGGTGGCGTATACCGTTTTTGCCGCTGACTAAATGCCTTATTTTAAACGAAACGCCTCTTTCGGCGCAGAGCTTTAAGAACTTTTCAAACCGCGCGTGCTGGACCTTGTCGTGCTCGTAGTCGAGCTGGGAAAGGTGGCTGAATATGCCCTCGACGTTAAGCGACGGCAGGGCGCATATCTTCTTAACCTCGTCGGCTGACTCCTCCGTCGGCATAAAGCCGAGCCTGTTCATGCCGGTATCGACCTTTATATGTATCTTCGCGTTTTTGTTAAGGTCGGACAGTATCTTCGCCTGCGCGTAGGAAAACACCGTCTGCGTTATCCCGTATTCCGCGACCTTCGGCAGCAGCTCGTCGGGCGTCCAGCCGAGTATAAGTATCTCGGCGTCGCGGCTTTCGCGGCGAAGCTCGACGGCTTCGTTAAGCGCCGCCACGGCGAAACGGCGGGCGCCTTTTTTCAAAAGATAATTCATAACGACGGGCGCGCCGTGTCCGTAGGCGTCCGCCTTAAGCACGGGCATTATCTCGATCCCGTCGGTTTTCTCCTTAAGTATCTCGTAATTTTTCCCTATTTGGTCAAGGTCTATATAGCACGCGGTCTGTCTTAAAAGCTCCATTTTTTCTCCTTTTTAGAACTGTGGGATGCAAGCTTCGCCTGCATCCCACGTTTTTAACGGTATTGTCTTATTACTTCTTGATGAAATTGTTGGACTTGGTCGTCGTGCAGGGAGGCGCCATCTTAAGATTTCTGTCGGCTATTCCCAGCGCGTCCTCGGGCTTCATCCAGGGCTTGCCCTGAATGCCGGAGGTCTCTTCATGGGTGAGGATGCCCTTGTACGCCGTAAGGCTGCGGCGGACGTACGGCATCTTCGCGAGGCCCTCGACAAGACCTTCGTTGAGTATGGTGCGGAAGTAGGGCAGCATCTCGGCGGCGTAGGCTATGGAGGTGGACTGCGCTATAGCGCCCGGGATGTTGCTGACGCAGTAATGCACGACGCCGTTTACGACGTATCTCGGATTGTCGTGATGCGTCTCGTGCGAGCTCTCTATCGCGCCGGGGTCGTCGTTCGAGATGTCGACGAGGACGGAGCCGGGCTCCATAAGCTTAAGCGCTTCCTTGTCGATAAGGAAGTCCTTGCGCTGCTTCGACCAGCGGACCGCGTTTATAACGAGGTCGGTCTCGGGAAGCAGGGACTCTATCGTCTCTTTCGTGCAAAGCATGGTGTTGACCTTTTCGTTGTAAAGCTGGCCGCCTCTTCTTAACGCGCCTACGTTAATGTCGAGGACGGTGCACCACGCGCCGAGCGACTGCAGCACCTGAAGGGCGGAAAGACCGACCGTGCCGGCGCCGAGTATGACGGCCTTTATGCCGGGAGCGCCCGCGAGGCCGCTTACGAACTTGCCCTTGCCGCCGTTTATCGTGAGCAGCGACTCAAGGCCGAACAGCGCGCCCTGCTTGCCCGCGGCTTCGCAGTTGGGGGAGCCGTATTCGTGGCAGTCCTCAGCCGTCAAAGCTATGCACTTGGATTTAAGTATCGCGTCTACCTCTTCGGGATGTCCCGCGGGGTGGATGCAGGTCATTATTATCTGATCTTCTCTTAAAAGGCCGTATTCACAGGGCTCTATCTCCTTGACCTTCGCGAGGAAATCGCAGCGCTTGTACATTTCTTCCATGGTGTCGACTATCTCGGCGCCTGCCGCCGCGTATTTAGCGTCGGGGAAACCGGCTCTTTCGCCGCAGCCCTTCTGGCAAAGCACTTTGTGTCCGTCGGCTACGATGGACGCGACTTCAATAGGCGTGCAGATAACTCTGTTTTCGCCCTCTTTGATGTCTCTTAATACTCCGAATACCATGATTTCATCTTCTCCTTCCGTATTTCAAAAGACTTATCAGCCTTTTTCCTGTAATTTTTTCTGTATCTCCGACACCTCGGCCTGATAGCCGGGATATTCGGCGTCTGAGCAGTAGACGAAGTGGCCCGGCCTTACCTCGAAGTAATGGGGGGCGTTTTCGCCGTCGTCATAATGATGGATGGACGGGTCGTAGGATATCTTGACCCTCTTGCGCTCGGCGTGCGGGTCGGGCTGCGGGATAGCCGAAAGCAGAGCCTTGGTGTAAGGATGCAGCGGATATTTGAACAGCTCGTCGCAGGACGCCATTTCGACAAGCTTGCCGTAGTACATAACGCCTATCTTGTCGGAGAAGTACTTTACGACGCTTAAGTTATGCGCTATGAAGAGTATCGTAAGACCGAACTCTTCCTTTAAGTCGTTTAAAAGATTTATGACCTGCGCCTGGACCGAAACGTCAAGCGCCGATACGGGTTCGTCCGCGATTATCATCTTGGGGTTGGTGACGAGCGCGCGGGCTATACCGATACGCTGTCTCTGGCCGCCGGAGAACTCGTGGGGATAACGGGTGGCGTGCTCCTCCATAAGTCCGACGCGCTTGAGCATGTCGACGACTACCTCGTGCCTCTCGTCAAAGCTCTTCATGCCGCGTATCTTAAGGCCTTCGCCTATTATCTCCTGTACGGTCATACGGGGATTTAACGACGCGATAGGATCCTGGAATATCATCGCGATATTGGACGTGATGAACTTACGCAGGTCCTTCGTCATTTTCCCGTGAAGGGGGACGCCGTTGAAATAGACCTCGCCGCCGGTGGGATTATAAAGACGGATTATCGTTCTGCCCGTAGTCGTCTTGCCGCAGCCCGACTCGCCGACAAGGCCGAAGGTCTCGCCCCTCTTTATAGAGAAGGAGACGTTGTCGACCGCCTTGACGAGGTGGGTCCTGCCGCGCTTTTTGCTCTTGAAGTGCATTACCAGATTTTTGACTTCAAGTACGACGTCGTCTTTATTTTCTTCCGCCTTTTCGATGGCGACCTGTACGTTCTTTTCTTTATTCTCCATTCTTCTGGTCCGCCTCCTTCATCCTCTGTATCCTGTTCCTCAGTATCTCGGGCATTTCGACCTTCGGGGCGTCCGGATGCAGGAGCCACGTCGCCGCGTAATGGGTGTCCGAAAGCTTGAAATAAGGAGGATCTTCCTCAAAGTCTATCGCGAGAGCGTACTTGTTTCTGACCGAGAACGCGTCGCCTTCGGGCGGATGTATCATGTTGGGGGGCGCGCCCGGAATGGCGAAGAGCTTTTCCTTGGTGTCAAGGTCGGGCATAGAGGACAGAAGCGCCCAGGTGTACGGATGGGCGGGCTCGTAGAATATCTCGTCCGCCGTGCCCATTTCGACTATCTTGCCGGCGTACATAACGCAGATCCTGTCCGCCATGTTGGCGACGACGCCGAGGTCGTGGGTTATGAATATGATGGAGAGGTCGCGTTCCCTCTTCATGTCGTTGATAAGGTCGAGTATCTTTGCCTGAATGGTAACGTCAAGCGCCGTCGTCGGTTCGTCGCATATCAGTATCTCGGGGTCGGCGGCGAGGGCTATGGCTATGACTATCCTCTGGCGCATACCGCCCGAGAACTGGAAGGGGTACTGCTCAAACCTCGTCTCCGCCTCGGGGATGCCGACCGCCTTCATAAGGTCGAGCGCTTTGGCTTTCGCCTCAGCCTTGGTCATGTGGTTGGCGAGGATAAGCGCTTCCATTATCTGCTGGCCTATCTTCATTATGGGGTTTAAAGCCGACAGAGGATCCTGGAAAACGAGGGATATCTTCTTGCCGCGCAGTCTGTAGAAATCGGATTCCTTATACTTTACAAGGTCGTCGCCGTCGTAAAGGATGGTGCCGTTCTTTATGTAGCCGTTCTTGGGCAGTATGCCGAGTATGGCTTTAGTCGTGACCGACTTGCCCGAGCCCGACTCGCCGACTATCGCGAGCGTTTCGCCCTTTCTTAAGTCAAAGTTGACGCCTCTTACCGCCTGGACGGTGCCGGCGTAAGCGTTGAAGTTTACTTCAAGGTCTCTTACCGTGATGATGGGCTCGCCCATCTGTACGTCTTCGGAGCGCTTGCAAAGGCCCATCTTGCCGGAGGCCACTTCTCTTTTCTTACTCACGTTAATCCCTCCTTATACGCCGCGCTGCGTCGGGTCAAACGCGTCGCGCAGACCGTTGGCAAGCATATTGAAGGCGATCATCAGAAGCGAGATGACTACCGCGGGGAACCACACCTGATAAGGATACTGCATAAGCACCTTCTGTCCGTCGGAAAGAAGTATGCCCATCGAAGTATCGGGGGGCTGAACGCCGAGACCGAGGTACGCGAGGAAAGACTCGGTGAATATGGCGCCCGGTATGGCTATCATCGCTCTCGTGATGATGGGGCCTATCGAGTTCGGGAGTATGTGCTTGAATATAAGGGCAAGGTCGCGCACGCCGAGCGTCCTCGCCGCGAGGACGTATTCATAGCCCTTGTAGCGGTAGAACTGCGTTCGTATCATGTGCGACGTGCCTATCCAGTTCTGGATCAGCAGCGCGAATATTATAGACGTCATGCCGGCGCCGAAATACAGCATGAACAGGGTGACTATGACTATCTGCGGCATCGACTGGATTATCTCGGTTATACGCTGCATTATCATGTCGACCCAGCCGCCGTAATAGCCGGATATCGAGCCGTAAACAAGCCCTATCAGGACGTTGGCGGTGACCGAAACGAAGGCGATTATAAGGGATACTCTGGCGCCCTTCCAAAGCCTCGTCCAAAGGTCGCGGCCGAGGTAGTCGGTGCCCATCCAGAAGTAGGTGCCCTCTTCAACGCCGACGTATTTATAATAGTCGACCTTGATGTCGCACATCGCGTGTCCCTTTATCTCGAGCGGGAACTCTTCGGCTTTGATCTTTGAAATATCGTTGCCGCATTTTGCGCATTTTTTGGCGTGCTCGTCGTTATGCGCGCTACATTTATCGCAAACGCGCTCTTTCACCTTGAGTTCCTTTATCTCAAGGATAACGCCCTCGGGATATTTTTCCGTGTCGCTCATGACCGAATCGAGCTTGCGGCTCGTGAGCCAGCGCGACCCGTCGAGGAAGCCGAGCTTTTCTATACCAACTATTCTCGGGGGCAGGTTCTTATACGCGCCGTTCTGATCGTTGAAGCCGTACTTGTTGAAGCTCGGCCCGAAGATCGAAAGGATTATCATTATAATAATGACTATAAACGCGACAAGAGAGCCCTTGTTCTTGGCAAAGCGTATGGTGGCGTCCTTAAAGAAGCCGATAGGCTTGCCCTTGAACTTGGTATCGGAGATAGTTTCGTCAAGCTGAACGAGCTTAAACTTCTCGGGAGATATGTTCTGATATTCTGGAGCGTCCGGAGTATAAAGCCTCATTCTTTCTTACCTCCTACTCTTATTCTCGGGTCGACGACGCCGTACAGCAGGTCGCAGAGAAGGGTCGTGCCGAGCGAGATGATACTGTAGAACATCAGCGTCGCCTGCGTGACGTTATAGTCTATCGAGTTTATCGCCTTTATCATAAGACCGCCCATGCCGGGGATGCCGAATATACTCTCTATAACGAGCGAGCCGCTCATTATGTGAGTGAACATCGAAACAAGGGTGGTAAGTATCGGCAGAAGCGAGTTCCTTATGCCGTGGCGTACCGTCGCCTGCGCTTCGGTAAGGCCCTTGGTGCGGGCAAGCAGCATAAAGTCGGAGTTTATCGTTTCGGCAAGCTCCGCGCGCAGATACCTCGTGACACGGGCGATAGGACCGAGGGCAAGCGCCACGATAGGCAGCGTCATGCTGTAGAACCGCGCGAAGCCCACGGCGTCGACGTTGTACACTATCGGGAAAAGCCCCAGCTTAAAGCCGAGGAAGTACTGCAGAAGCGACGCGAAGACGAACGACGGGACCGAAATACATATAACGACCGCCACCGAGATCGCGTAGTCTATGATAGTGTTCTTCCTGATAGCCGCCCAGATGCCGAACAGAATACCGAGCGGGAGCGAGATGACGAGAGCGAAGATGTTCTCGTAAATAGTTATCGGTATCTTGTTGCCGAGTATGTTCCAGACGGGGACGTTGGGATAAAGCTTTAAGGAATAGCCCCAATCCCACTTGGTAACAACCTTTTTAAGGAATATGAGGTACTGGATCCCTATGGGTTTGTCCAGATTGTATTTCGCATACAACGCGTCAAGCTCTGCCTGCGAAATATCTTCGAGTTCGTCGTAAATGCCGCCGGGCATCATGCGGATCATGCAGAAGACCAGCGTGATTATGACGACGAGTGTGATAAGCATCGCCAAAAGTCTTTGACCTACGTACTTAAGCATTTGCCGTTCCTTTCTTTCTTATGGATTTTACCCGCGCGGCTCTGCGCCCTGCGGGTAATGAAAAAGTTCGCAAAAAGCGGAATTCCACTCCCCTCTGCCGCGGTTGGACCGCCCGTTTGACCGCGGCCATTCCTCACGCGATTATAATACTTTGATTTTATAACACCAAGTATAGCAAAACCGACAAAAAAAATCAACCTTCTTATTTCTTTCAAAAACCCCTTTTCCCGATTTTCAAGGGCGGCGGCGCGGCCGCTCTGTTTTGTCTATCCTGCCCTTATTTCGGGCGAAAAAAATTATTTTTTTATGTAACTTTACT
>JAFSVO010000115.1 GCA_017444965.1 Clostridia bacterium
AATGAATGACAGCCCGTTCACGGGCGGCAAGTAACAATCTTACGCAGTTGGCAGCCGTACTTATCCGTTTACGGATACGCGAAGAACAGAGGGCTATGCCCGCATGTGAAAAACCGCCCGCTTGGCGGGCGGATGTTTATTAAATTTTTTTATGCGCCTCTTGACAAATCCCCCGGACGGCGTTAATATATAAACAAATGAACAATTGTTCATATGTTTAAGGAGGAATACCCCATGGTCAAGACTTACGCTATCGAGGTAGACTGCGCGAACTGCGCCGAGAAAATGGAAGCCGCGGCAAATAAGACTGCCGGCGTCAAGACGGCGACCGTAAATTTTATGGCTCTTAAAATGACCGTAGAGTTTGATGACGGAGCAGACGAAAAGATCGTTATGAAGGACGTTTTGAAAAAATGCAGAAGGGTAGAGCCCGACTGCGAGATAGACTTTTGACATGACGCGTAAACAGAAAAAGCTGGCTTTAAGAGTGATCGCGGCGGCGGTTTTGACCCTTCCGCTTTTGATAATAAGGCCCGAGGGCGCTTACAGATTTTTGTTTTTCGCGCCCTATCTTATAGCGGGCATAGACGTTTTGATAAAAGCTTTCAAGGGAATAGCCGCCGGACAGCCCTTTGACGAAAACTTCCTTATGGCTGTGGCGTCTTTGGGCGCGTTCATCCTCGGCGAATATTCCGAAGCGGTCGCCGTAATGATCTTTTACAAGACGGGCGAGCTGTTTCAGAGCATCGCCGTCGGGAAAAGCAGAAAAAGCATAGCCGGGCTTATGGATATAAGACCCGATCACGCGAACGTCGAAAATGAGAACGGGGAACTTATTAAGACGTCCCCGTCGGAAGTTCCCGCAGGCAGCGTCGTCACGGTACTGCCGGGTGAAAAGATACCGATAGACGGCGTGGTTTTAAGCGGCGAAAGCACGCTCGACTTAAGCGCGCTGACGGGGGAAAGCGCCCCGCGCGACGTTTCGCCCGGCGAAAGCGTACAAAGCGGCTCGGTTAATTTGAGCGGGCTTTTAAAGATACAAACGACGAAGGAATTCGGCGAATCGACCGTTTCAAAGATACTTGAGCTTGTGGAAAACGCGAGCTCAAGAAAATCGAGGTCGGAAAACTTCATTTCAAGGTTTGCGAGGATATACACCCCCGCCGTATGCGTGTCCGCCCTTTTGCTCGCGGTCTGTCCGCCGCTCTTCAGGCTCGCTTTTTTGAACGCGGATCCTTTATGGCGCGAATGGATATACCGCGCGCTTACCTTCCTTGTAATAAGCTGTCCGTGCGCGCTCGTAATAAGTATCCCGCTTTCGTTTTTCGGCGGGATAGCGGGCGCGGGACGCGCGGGAGTGCTCGTCAAGGGCTCAAATTATCTTGAAGGCCTTTCCCGCGTAAAATATATGCTTTTTGACAAAACCGGGACCGTGACCTACGGCGTTTTCGAGGTCGTCGGGATCCACCATAACGCGATAGAAAAAGAAAAGGTTTTAGAAACCGCCGCGCTTGCCGAAGCGTACTCAAATCACCCCATAAGCGCAAGCATAAGAAAGGCGTGCAAGTCGCCGCAGGATAAAAGCAGGGTAAGCGACGTCCGTGAAATAAGCGGCGAGGGGGTTGAGGCAAAGGTTGACGGCAGGCAGGTTTTAGTCGGCAACGGCAGACTTATGAAAAGGTTCGGGATAGAGTATATCGAATGCAGAGGCACCGGGACCGCCGTTCACGTCGCGTCTGACGGGGAATATATTGGACATATACTCGTCGCCGACGTAATAAAGCCGACGGCGAAAAGGGCGATATCCGAGCTTAAAAAGCTCGGCGTAAAAAAGACGGTAATGCTCACGGGCGACTCCGAGGCGGTCGCGAACGCGGTCGGGCGCGAGCTTTGCGCGGACGAGGTGCAAGCGGGGCTTTTGCCGCAGGATAAGGTCGCCGTCACCGAAGCATATCTTCAAAAAGCCGCGAAAAACGAAAAGGTAGCTTTCGCGGGCGACGGCATAAACGACGCGCCTACGCTTATGCGCGCAGACGTCGGGATAGCTATGGGCGCGCTCGGCTCCGACGCGGCTATAGAGGCGGCGGACGTCGTTTTGATGGACGACGATCCGCTCAAGATATCCAAAGCGGTAAGGCTTGCCAAAAGATGTATGAGGATAGTTTATGAAAACCTGTATTTTTCAATAGGCGTTAAGCTTTTGTGCCTTATCCTCGGCGCGACAGGAGCAGCCGGTATGTGGACGGCGGTATTCGCCGACGTCGGCGTTATGATGATAGCCGTGCTTAACGGAATGAGGACCATGTTCGTAAAAAATGAGGTGAAAAAATGACGGATTATTCGTCTTTTGCGTGCGAAGAAACGAAGGTGCACGAAGAACTGCTTGAAAAGGTTAAACGCGACCTTCCCGACGAGGATAAGCTTTACGACCTTGCCGAGCTTTTCAAGGTGTTCGGCGACTCGACGAGGATACGCATACTTTTCGTGCTGTTCGAGGCGGAGGTCTGCGTCTGCGATCTTGCTTCCGCGCTTTGTATGACGCAGTCGGCGATATCTCATCAGCTCAAGATACTTAAAGCCAATAAGCTTGTCAAAAGCCGCAGAGAAGGAAAGGCGATGTTTTATTCTCTTGCCGACGACCACGTAAGAACTATAATAGAACAGGGCATGGAGCACGTGGAAGAATAAATATAAGCCCCCTCGAATATGCTTTTTCGAGGGGGTATAACTTTGACTAAAAGAAGATTTATCGAAAAAAAGACGTTCGTTTTGGCAGCGGTCGCGGTCATCTGCCTTCTTTGCGGCGTTTTCGCGACTGATAAAGGAAAAGCGGCAGTCGCCGCCGCGCTTCAAAGACAGCTTCCCATATACTGCGTCGAAAAACAGGATAACGTAGTTTCGCTGACCTTCGACGCGGCGTGGGGGAACGAGGACACGCAAACGCTTATAGACGTTCTCGGAAGCTACGGCGTAAAGGCGACCTTTTTCGTAGTGGGCGAGTGGGCGGAAAAGTATCCCGAGTCTGTAAAAGCTCTTTCCGACGCCGGGCACGAGGTCATGAACCACTCAAACAGGCACGACCATTTTTCAAAGCTTTCGTCAGACGCCATTATAGCCGATATAAACGAATGCAGCGATAAAATAGAGAATATAACGGGCGTTCGCCCCATCCTTTTCCGTCCGCCTTACGGAGATTACAACGACAACGTTATAAAAACGGTAAACGGAATGGGCATGTATCCCGTGCAGTGGGACGTAGACAGCCTTGACTGGAAGGATATCGACGCGCAGAAGATAACGAAACGCGTTCTGGATAAAGTGCAGAAAGGCTCGATAGTGCTCTTCCA
>JAFSVO010000116.1 GCA_017444965.1 Clostridia bacterium
ACGTCGACGTCGCCGAGCTTAAAAAACCGGTGCTCTTCTTCTTTATAGCCGCCGTGTTTTACGCCGTCGTCGCCTACACAACGGGTTATTTTTCCCGCGTTATAGGAATAGCCCTTCTCTGCGTTTTCGCGATATATATGTTCGTGGTAGTTCACGACGCGATGAAAAGACGCGTTGACGCGGAAAATACCGAGCCCGCGCCGGAGGAAAAAGCGCTTCCCACGTGGAAAGCCTTGCTCTTCCTCGTTTTGGGCGCGGCGTTCATAGCTTTCGGCGCGGATCTTTTAGTCGACAACGGCATTATCATCGCGGGAAGACTCGGCGTTCCCGAATCGGTCATAGCGCTTACCTTCGTAGCGCTCGGCACGTCGCTGCCCGAGCTTGTCACGGCTATCACCGCCCTCGTGAAAAAGCGCTCGGCGCTGTCGGTAGGAAATATCATCGGCGCGAACCTTTTCAACCTTGTGTTAGTCAGCGGTCTTGCGACGGCTATCGGCCCCTTCAGAGTGCCCTCGTCGAAAATGATAGGCGCATACCCCGCGTCCCTCGCGGTCGATATCCCCGTAATGTTCGCCGTTATGCTTATTATGACCGTCCCCGCGATAAAGACGGGCAAGCTCAAAAGATGGCAGGGGATAATACTTCTTATCATTTACTTCGCTTTCATACTGTTCCAGCTTTCGATGAATTAAAGAGCTCCAAAAATAAAAGCTTCGGAGAAAATCCGAAGCTTTTTATTCTTTTGCCGTATTAACGATACGCGGCGGCGTAAAGTCGTTTATTAACCCGAGCGGAAAAAGACCGTTTTTAAAGCGCCGCCGGGACAGGCGCCGACGCACTTGCCGCACCTTATGCAGTCGGCGGAATTCGGCTTTTTCAAAACCGATACGCCGATATCGCATACTTTTTCGCACGCGCCGCACGAAGTGCATTTTTCGCGGTCGACCGTGTAGCGGTAGAATGAAAAGCGGTTAAAAAAGCCGTATAAAGCGCCTAAAGGGCAAAGATAACGGCAGAAAGGGCGTCGTACCGGCACCGAGAGGATCAGTATCACGGCAAGGATAACGAGCTTATGCGTGAAAAGCGCGCCCGCGGCGTATCGAAAAGCTTTGTTCAGCAAAACGAGAGGGACGCCCGCTTCGAGCGTTCCGACGGGGCAGACGTATTTGCAGAAGAAGGGGGCGCCGACCCCCGTCTCGCCGACGGCGAATGAGGGAAGAATAATGACGAACAGAAAGAGCATAACGTATTTGAGATATTTAAGCGCCTTTTCTCCGGGAAGGCGGACGGACTTTTTAGGAAAGGGTATTTTATAAAGCAGGTCCTGAATAAGCCCGAAGGGGCACAGAAAAGAGCAGACCGCTCTGCCTAAAAGCGTCCCCGTGACGGTCAAAAACCCTAAAACGTAAAGAGATAAGTTAAACGCGCGGCTGCCGAGTATCGCCTGAAGCGAGCCTATGGGACACGAGCCGAGCGCGCCGGGGCAGGAATAGCAGTTCATGCCGGGAACGCATACCGCCTTAAGTGGGCCGGAATATATCCTTCCCTTCAAAAAGCCCTTCAGATACCCGTTCGAGAGGGCGGCAAAAGCGCACTGAATAATAAGCCGCAGCTTGCTTTTTATCTTCATATCAGCCGATACCTATGCACTCAAGACATATTACGACGGCTTTTTCCAGAATTGCGCGCGCCTCGCCTCGCAAAACGCCCGCAGCTAACATAATAACGCCCGCGGCGAGCGCGAAGACGGAAATAAGAAGAGTTTTATTCTTTTTCATAATGCCTCCAAAAGGGCGTCGGTAACCTCTTTCCAGCTGTCAAAGGATTTGCTTCCCAAAACCGGCTCGCCAATAATAACGCCGTTTTTATCAATGAAGAAGGTTACGGGGAAGGCGTTGAGGTCCGCAAGACAAAGCTTTTTAAGGCTTGACGACGGAATAAGCTGGGTATAGCTTACGCCCGCGGCGGCAAGCGTTTCAAGCGCTTCCTCTTTTTTGTCGGGGATAACGTCGAGGTTTTTGTCGGTCACGTCGAATATTACCCCGATAAGGCAAAATTCGTCGCCGTATGAGCCCGCGAGCTTTTCAAGAGCGGGCAGCTCGCGCACGCATGAGGCGCAGGATAAGGACCATACGTTTACCATTGTCAGAGTATGGTCCGAAAAGACGTCGCCGTCTAAAACGTTTCCGTAAATATCCGCCGCGGTAAAGCCGGATAAATCAAGCTCTCCGCGCGTAGTATCGGCCTTTTCGCGGCGTTCTTTGCAAGCCGTAAAGAGGGTCAGTAAAACGAGAAGGGACAAAATCACGCATAAGGGCTTTTTCATATTTCAGTCCTCCGTTTTATCCGAGGTCGTATAGGCAAGCTTCGTGCTTCCGTCCTTTTCGGCGGTGATTGTCAGAAGACGGTATTTTCCGCCCGACAGCTTTACGATTATCTTACCCGAGCTTCCCGCGCTTTTGGAAGTGTCGACCGTCAAATGACCGTTTTCAAGAGTAAGATACCCTGCCGTGCCGCCGTCGCGCAGCTCAGGCGTACCGGATAGGTCGACGTAAAAGCTTGTGAGAGTAGGCGAAAGCAGGACCGAGCTTCCCGCCGGGGTCACAGAGCCCGCTTGTTTGCTTTGCTTTACGTTTACGGCAAAAGTAACGCGCGTATCTTTAAGCGTTTCCGCCGAAAGCGAGGACAGATCCGAAACGGGCTTCCGCTCGGTCATAAAGGGGCGTAACGTGACCTCCGTCACACGGCCCGACGAAAGGGTAAAAGAGCAGTTCACGCCGAGAGAGCCTACTATATCCGCCGCGTTCGTGCCGTTTAAGGATGAAAGGGGAAGCGATGATACAGAGGAAGAAACGCCGGAATAAAACTTAAGCTCTCCGCTTTTGTCAAGGAATACCTTTCCCGCTTCTGTAAGATGCTCTTCCGACGCTACAAGGCGGTAAACGCCGTCGGGAAGAGCCGCCGCGGAGGTTAAAGCCGGGGCAGAGGCGCCGGGTGGGGAAACCGCGGGAGAGGAAACCGAGGGATAAGCGCCTGACGGGGAAACGGGGGCGGACGCAGCTGCGGCGCCGCTTTTCTGCGTTTCGGGCGCGGCGGAGGGCTTTTCAAGATAAAAATCCTCAAGCGGAGCGTATCCCATAGGCGCCACAAGCTCGTTCCAGTTATCGGGCAGCGCTATTTTTACGGTAACGTATCCGCCGCCCGGCATTACCTGAAACTTGTTTCTGTCGGCGTCGCCCGTCACAAGCAGAGGGGTCTGCCCCTTACGCATGGTGCCTATCGTCACTATCTTCTCCTTGTCCGTTACGCCCGAAAGCCACGGCGGAACGTCCGTTAAAGCGGCAAGCTCGCCGGGGTCGGAATAAAGCTTGTCGTAATACGCCGCAAAGGAAGTCTTGTCGGATGGTCTGCTTCCGGTATTAGCCCAATAGTTCGCGTAAGCGCGCATGTAAAGCGGGCGTCGCGCCGTTTCTGTAAGCGCGTCTTCAAGAGAGCTTTTGGTCTTGTACAGCTTTGCGAGATCGCGCGCGACGTATTCTGTTATAAATACCGTTCTGTAAACCTGCGGATTCGTGTTGCCGAGGCCGTTCTGCTGTTTTTCCGTTATGTCCCACGCCAAAAGCTCCATGATCCGCTCGGGGTCGTCGGTCGCGGGAGTCACGTTGTTGCCCCAGCTTAAAGCCGACGCGGCGGTAAGAGTGTTTGTATTAAGGCCGTACCCCTGCGTTACGTGGTAGGGGTCCCAGCCGACGCGCAGACAGGCCTCCTCGTCTTCGGAAAAGGTCCACGCGGAAAGATAGCCGAACGTACCCATCCGGTTTTCTTTTACGTAATATCCGCCTATGTTCAGCATGGCAAGGTCGATAAAGCGGCCTAAAGCCTTGTTCGCGCTTTCGCTTATCATTCCCTGGCCGTGGTCCGTTTCAAGCTGGCGTGAGAGAGGCCCGTTTATCCATGCGTATGGCGACCAGCCGTGCGTGCTTGAAAGGGGACGCCGCCATTCTCCGTCGTTCATACACTGCACAAACGCGACGCAAAGCGGCATATATTCTTTGGGAACGCCCGACATTACGGCGTTGGCGGCGACTATATAGGTGTTGCATTCTCTGTAAGCGGGAGCGATCGTTCCGAGCGTATCTTCCGCTTTATAAGGCGTAAACCTGAGGTATTCGCGTATCAGCGCGTCAGTCGGGGGCGTTACGGGAAGCCCGTCGGAATAATCGTTTATAAGGCAGTATTCCTGTATCTCGGCGTAAGTGCCGTAATAGACAGTCTCGTCAAAGGGGCGTTTGCCGTCGTTCGCGAAAAGGTTTATTTCGGGCTGCGTGATAGGGTCGGTCAGCGCTTTTTCGATCTGCGGGAAAACGACCTCACGCGTGTTTTTAAGAAGCTCCTCTTCCGAATGTGAGGAAAACGCGCCGGGGTATTCCGCCGTGCGAAGGACCGGCACTCCGCGGTTTACGCCGGTAGAGTGTATCTGGGCGATAAAGGTCGGCGCGCCTACGGTCACCGCGGGTATCCCGATATATTCGGCGGCGATCGACGAGCCCGATTCCTTGGTCGTGCAAAGACCGCAGCCGCAGTTGCCCGATATTACGGCGTCTACCTTAAGCTTAAGCAGTTTTTCCTGAAAAGAAAGCGTTTGCGACGTCTGTCCGAAGACCGAAAAAGGCCCGCCCGAGCCAACCTCGGAAAAGGAATATATTTTTACGGACGGGTACTTTTCACGAAGACAGCGTATAAGCTCGGCGTGCGTGACGCTTGCCATAAAGCTGCCCCCCACGAGCGCCAGCGTTTTTCCGTCTAACGTATCAAGACGCGGCGCCTGCTTTATCTGTTCGACTTTATGGTAACCCGCGGGAGAGACTATGGGGTATATCTGTTCTCCGTTTTCGTCCGTCTCGGGTATCACGCATACCTCGTCTGTACATTCGGCGCCGTTCGCGGCGACGGAACTCACGGTGACCTGCTCCGCTTGCTTTTCGGAAGAAGCGGGAGAGGACGCCGTTTTTTGTTCGGGTTTGTTTCCGCAGGAAGAGAGAAGTAAAAGGGCGAGAAGGACGGAAACCGGTTGCGAGAAAAGCTTCTTTGCGTTCATTAATATCTTCCTTTCAAATCGTCTGCGCCGGTCTCTTCAGCGGAGGATACATTCGACGCGTACTGTGTTTTCATCGGGGGAAGTGACGGTAAGCGCGCCATTATGCTGCTTTGCGACGGCGTCCGCTATTGAAAGCCCGAGCCCCGACCCCGGCTTGCCGTCGGAAGTCCTGCCGCGGAAGAAACGCTCTTTATACGACGGGATCTGCGCGCGGTCGATATTCTCCGCCGTATTCGCGACCGTTATGATAACGTCGCGCCGCTTTTTTGAAAGCTTAAAGGATATTTCGCCCTTTTCCGGGCAGTATTTTACGGCGTTGTCGAGAAGTACGGAAATAAGCTGCCTTACGGCTTTTTCGTCGCCTTCCAGAAAAACGTTTTCCTCTATGTCCGTTTCAAGCGTTTTCGAGTCTGCCTCTATTCTTGCGCGCTGTCCGAAAAGCGCCTCCTCGCAAGCCTGCGACACGGAAAAAGCTTCTTTGGGCAAAGAGCCGGAAAGCTCTTCCGCGCGCGAAAGCAAAACAAGGTTTTCGGTCATTTTCGTAAGATGCGCGACCTGCTTTTTTATATCGTCGAGCCATTCGTTTTTACCTATTTCTTCGCCAAGCAGCTGCGCGTCCGCCGAAATGACGGTAAGCGGAGTTTTCAGCTCGTGGCTCGCTGAGGTTATAAACTCCTTCTGCTTTTCGCGGTTTTTGACTATCGGGCTGACTATCGCCCCGGACAAAAGCGTAAGAACTACTGCCGCGACGGCAAACCCCGCCGCCGAAAAGACGGCGAGCGAACGCACCGACGCGCGGTAGGATTCCATGCTTAAGCCGCGGTAAAGGAATATTATCTTAAGCCCGTCGGGCTCCTTTATTTTCAAATAGCGGAAGTCCTCGCAGTACCCGCGCTCGCTTTCGGCGGAAAGAGCGAGCTTTGCCATACGCACGCAGCCGTCGCGGTCAAACCCTGAGCTTTGCGGCGCAGATACTTTCATGGTTTTGTTTTTAGGGTCGACCTTCACCGTAAAATACCGCGCGTTTGAATCGGGCGTTTTCGCGATACTGTCAAGCATCATATCGGCTTTTTTTGTCATATCGCGGTAAGAATAAAGCGCGCTTAAGGCGAAAATGCCGCTTTCAAGAATAAGCAGCGCCGCGAGCGCCAAAAGCACGAAACGCGCTCTGAGCTTCTTTTTTAAATCATTCTTCATTTTTGTTCTCCAAAGAGTATCCCTGATTTCTGCGTGTCTTTATGGAAAGCTCCGACCCCGTCGAAAGCAGCTTTTGCCTTAAGTTGTATATCACCGTCCAAAGCGTGTTTTCCATAGCTTCGTCTTCCGGCGTCCATATCCTTTCCAAAAGAAAGTCGGGGGAAAAGACTCTTCCGGGGTCCTGCATAAAGTAAAGCATACACTGATACTCCTTGTTCGGAAGAAAGACGCTGCCTTTTCCGGCGCGAAGCTCGAAGCTTGAAGTGTCAAGGCTCGTGCCGCCTACGGCTATGACCGACGTCGGACCCGATTTTTCGCGTCTTGTAAGAACTCTCAGCCGCGCGCAAAGCTCGCGCACGTCAAAGGGCTTTGTCAGGTAATCGTCCGCGCCAGAGTCGAGCCCGTACACGCGGTCGGCCACGTCGTCGCGCGCGGTAAGGATAAGTATCGGCGTGCAAATACCCTGCCGCCGTACCTCTTTAAGCACCTGAAACCCGTCGGGCCCGGGCATCATCACGTCAAGCACCGCCGCGTCGTAAGAGAAGGACTTAAGGTAATCGAGCGCGTCGTCGCCGCGGCTTACGGCGTCGACCGAGTATTGCTCTTTTCCGAGTATCGCGCAAAGAACGCGCTGAAGGGAAGGGTCGTCTTCGGCTATAAGTATTTTCATATCGCTTTCCTTTTCTTTTATGACCGGAGCGCAAAATGTACTTCCGGCCCTCTGATCATATCTTAATATGCAAATCTCAACTGTACCTCAAACCGCGAACGCGGGTATCAAAAAAGGCAGACCGCATGGATCGCCATGTGTCTGCCTTTTAAAGCTTTGCTTATTCGGCCGTCGCGGCTTTATGCTCTTCCTTAGCCCTGTCTATAAGCGACGGGTCGGAAATAAGCTTTAACGCCGAATGCCCGAGTATCTGCGCGGCGTATATAAAGGAATCGCGCGCGTTTTCGCCCGTGCCGGCGTCGCGGTATTCGGGCGTGTGTCCGATATAATCGCCGTAAAACGCGTGAACGTATAGGGTGGGCACTATCCAGGACACGTTTCCGTTGTCCGTCGCGCCGCCGCCTTGAAGTATCTCGCGCGAGGTGCGGGGGATCTCGAGCTCTTCCTCAACGCCGAGCGCGATCTCGCGCAGGGTGGGGATAGGTATGAAATTGAAATAGGTGTTCATCTCTTCAAAATCGGCCGTCGTGTCGGTCATAAGGCAGGCGCCCTTTACGACGTTACGCATACGCTCGCGCATCTCGGCAAGATAAGTCTTGTCTCTCGTGCGCAGGGTTATATGCGCCTTCGCGGTCGAGGGGACTATGTTCGACGGGCCCGTGCCCTCTTTTACCGTGTAGTGTATGCGCGAGCCGTCTTTTACGTGTTCGCGCATTATTTCAAGCCCGTGGAAAGCGAGCATCATGGCGTCTAAAGCGCTTCTGCCGTTCCAGGGCGAGCCGCCCGCGTGCGCCGACTTTCCGTGGAAGGTCACGACGGTGGGGGTAAGCGCCGTGCTCGAATACGCGGCGGACGTCCTTCCGCCCGTGTGCCAGCAGAGCATAACGTCAATATCGCGGAAGCATCCGGCGTCCGCCATCATTATCTTGCCGCCGCCGTGCTCTTCTGCGGGCGTGCCGTAAAGGACGAGCTTAAAGTTGTCCTTGCAGATATCCCGAAGCGCGAGCGCCGCGCCTATGCACCCCGCGCCCTGAAGGTGGTGGCCGCAGGCGTGACCTAAGTCGCGCAGAGCGTCGTATTCCATCATAAGCCCTATGACCGGGCCGCCCGCGCCTCTTTCCCAAACCGCGCGGAATGCGGTGGGCAGGTTTCCCGCGCCCTTTTCAACGGTAAAGCCCTGCTTAGAGAGGTAGTTTTCCCAAAGCTCGCTCGCATGGTATTCCTCAAGCGCCGCCTCCGGGTGCGCGAATATGTCGCACGATATGGCGAAAAGCTCGTCCTCGTACTTAGTAAGCGCCTCTTTAAAAGCTTTTTTTACGTTTTCCATAAAGTCCCTCCGTTAACGTTACTTTTTTCCGTGTTCTTTTTTCCATTTTTTTATGCTTTCAAGTCTTTCTTTAAACCTCGTCTCAAGCCCCTGCTCCGTAGGCTCGTAATATACGCGCCCCAAAAGACTGTCGGGCAGGCACTGCATGTCTGACAGCTTGTCCTCGGTGTCGTGCGCGTAAATATACCCCTTGCCGTAGCCCTCTTCACGCATAAGCTTCGTTACCCCGTTGCGTATATTTAAAGGCACCGGCTCGGACAGCATCGAAAAAGCGTCTCTTTTCGCCTTTCCGTAAGCGAGGTAAAGCGAATTCGACTTTGGCGCGAGGGAAAGGTAGACGACCGCCTGGGTAAGATGCACGCTGCACTCGGGCATACCGATAAAATGGCACGCCTGATACGCCGCGACCGCCTGCTCGAGCGCGCGCGGGTCGGATAACCCGACGTCCTCGCTCGCGAAGCGGACTACCCGCCGCGCGATATATAACGGATCCTCGCCCGCCTCGAGCATACGCGCAAGCCAATATACCGCGGCGTCGGGGTCGGAATTGCGCATGGACTTGTGCAGGGCGGAGATAAGATTGTAATGCTCTTCGCCGTTTTTGTCGTAAAGAAGCGACTTACGCGACGTGCACTGCTCGACCGTCTCGCGCGTGACGGTAACGCCGCGGTCGCCCTCGTCGCCGTTAAGCACCGCCATTTCTAAAGTGGAAAGCGCCATGCGCGCGTCGCCGTTCGCGAATACGGCTATCATCGAAAGCACGTCGTCGGCTATTTCGACATTCTGGTCGCCGAAGCCCTTCGGGCTTTTCACGGCGCGCTTTAAAAGCTCTGTTATATCCTCTTCCGAAAGCGCCTTTAAATGGAATACCTTGCAGCGCGAAAGCAAAGCGCCGTTTACCTCAAACGAGGGGTTTTCGGTCGTCGCGCCGATAAGGATAATGCTGCCTTTTTCGACGAAGGGTAGAAAAGCGTCCTGCTGCGCCTTGTTAAAGCGGTGTATCTCGTCGACGAAAAGTATCGTTTTCGCGCCGAAAAGGCGGTTTTCGTCCGCCTGCTGCATGACGGCGCGTATCTCCTTTATCCCGCTCGTCACGGCTGAAAAGTTGATAAAGCGCGCCTTCGTCGTGTTCGCTATCACGTTCGCGAGGGTCGTTTTGCCGACGCCCGGCGGGCCCCAGAATATCATCGAGGGCACCGAGTCCTGCTCGATCATGCGGCGAAGCGCCTTGCCCTCGCCCAAAAGGTGGCTCTGCCCGACTATCTCGTCAATAGTTTCGGGGCGCATGCGCGCGGCAAGCGGCTGAAGGGTGCTGCCGAATAAAGTCGTCTGTTCAGCCATCTGCCCGTATCACGCCCCTTTCACGGTCTTCTTTGGGATAAAGCGTCATGGGCGTTATATACCTGTTCGCCGCGAAAAGAAGCACGAGCGAAAAGTAAAAGCCGCTCGTAACGCTGAAAAGCACGTGCCCTGCTATAAGGAAATACCCGGCGCAAACGGCAAGCGACCCTAAAACGAATATACCTTCCCGCCCGGGCTTTTTAAAGAAGCTTAAGGTCACGCGCACGGTCGTATAAACGTAAGTGAACAACAGCACGACGAAGCCGAACACGCCGTAATAGAAAAGTATCTCGAATATATCCATTTCTATTATGCGGGCGTGTGAGCCGCGCCCCGTCCCGAAAAGGGTGAAGTAAAGTTCGCTTTTCCACATCGAGAAGGCTTTTTTAAGCTTGTACTGCCTGCCGCTGAAAATGGTGTTCGTAAGGTCGCCCTGCTCCTCGTAAATGTCGCCTATATGCCCGAGCGAGGCGGCAATATTGCCGGCGACGTCGCTCCCGCGGAAGAATATCAGCACCGAGAAAATGAGCGCGACCGAGATAATGAGCAGAATAAGCTTTAAAAGCGCTTTGCCGCTTTTGTCTTTAAAAAGAACGATAAGCGAATAAAGCCCCGCGGCGAAAAGAGCCGCCGCGACGGCTATAAACGCCGTTTTGGTGCCGATAAGCAAAAGCGTCACTATCGAAAAAGCGGGCGACGCCAGCATGTAAATATACTGAAAGCGCGTAAGCTCGCGCCTGTCCGACGTGAAGAAAAAGAGCATGGTTATAAAGAGAAGCAGCATAAGCACCGCGGTTATGTCGTTTCCCGAGTAAAAGAACCCGCGCGAGCCGAAGTAGCCGAATCGGTCGCCGTAGGTGCGGTAGCCTAAGCCCAGAATATAGCAGATTATTATCGAAAGCGAAAGAACGAAAGGCGTAAAGCAGAAGACGCGGCGGGAAAGGGAATAGACCTCGTCCTTTTCCATACCGGTACGCCTGATAATACGGTAATAAACCAGAAGCGCCGAAAGATTGTAGATGAACTTGACGATATAGGTGAAATCCTCTTTTAAATCAAACGAATAAAAATACACGCACTGCCCTATAAGCGACATGACCCACGCGAGGGCGCACAGCCCGACGGTAATAAGCGCGTATTTGTCGCGGGTCTTTATCATATAAAGGGCGAAAAGGGCGAGCACGAAAAGGCGCACGAAAAGGCTCGGCGTGACAGCCGGCAGCCCGAACACGGCGGAATAGTAGATGTATATGCCGCTCAAAAGGTCTAAAAACGGGTTTATGAATAAAAACAGCAGAAAGAACTTTTCAAGCCGCGAAAGAGAACGTTTTTCGATCATAAGTTCATCTCCGAAAAAAAGATAGAATACCCATTAAGAGTATTCTATCATATTTATTAAAGGATTTCAAGAAAAAGGATATCACGCCACGGGAACGTACCCCGCCGCCTCGGCGGTCTTCTGCCCGTCGGGTGAGAGCAGGTAGGAAATAAGGTTCCTCACGGGGGAGCCCTCCGCCTCGCTCTTGCGGAATACGGCGTAATAACCGTCTACGAAGGGGTAAGAGTCGTCCTTTATGCTCTCGTTCGTCGGCATAACGCCGTCTATCGCGCAAAGCCGCGCGCCGTCGCGCACGTACATGCCCGAGGCGTAGTAATAGACCGAGTAGCCCAAAGCGCCCTTTCCGCCGTCAAACGAGGACACCGCGTCAATAAGGTCGCCCATGCCGCCCGGCTTTAAGGATTTGGGCGCGGGGGTTATCTTGTCCGCCGGGACGCACAGCTTGTACATAAGAGTCTGGCTGCCCGAATTGTCGGGGCGCTGATAGGCGATTATCGGCATATCCTCGCCGCCTATCTCGTTCCAGTTCTTTTTCTCGCCGCGGTAGACGGCGCGCACGTCGTCCGAGGAAATGCTCTCTATCTTGTTCTGCGCGTTCACGAGAAAGACGAAGGCGTCCTTTACGACGCGGATTATCTCGTATTCCTCGCCCGACTCCTCTATCATTTTATATTCTTCCTCGGACGGGGGCGTTACGAAAATGACGTCGCATTCGCCGTTTATAAGGTTTTCATAGGCGTAATGGGTCGTGTTGTGGTGAATATACGACTGCGCCTCTTCGGGCGTGTAGCCCAGAAGGTCGCAAGCCAGCGCCTCGGATAAGGGGATAGTGGCGGTAGAGCCGTCTATCCTCGGCATATCGGAGACGTCCCAAAGGGTCTTTTCGGGGGCGGCTTTCGGCGCGCATGCGCAGCAAAGCAGGGCGAGCGTGAGAGTCAGCGCGAGAGAAATAATCTTTTTCATTTCGTATCACTCCAGACCGTGGGCTTGATGCAGGACAAGTCAAGGTAATAATATTCGCCGTCGTAAATGAAGGAAGCGCCGTAAGTGCCGACGTTCACGGGAAGGCCCGCCGAGAAGTTCGCGGGCGGCGCGAAGGTATCCTCTGAGTCGGCGGCAAGATCGCCGTTTATGTAGCTTACGGCCTCGGCTTCGGAGGTTATCACGTCAGAGAGGAATAGCTGCTTGCCGGTATTTAAGTCGTAGCACGCGCGGGAGCCGTAGTCGTCGTACTGCCAGTTGCCCTCGTCGTCGTAGGTGCCGTAATAAACGCTTATGTTGATATTTACTAAATTGACCGTAACGCTGCAGTCGTAGTTTACTTCGTTGTACTCGTCTTTTTTTGCTTTCTGCCATGCGTCGGACGCGAGCACGTCGTCGTTTATCTTCTTAAGCGTCTCGTTTATCTCGGTAAGATCGGGCGCGTCGGGGTCGGTCGAGCGCAGCTTTATGGTCGTGTCGCCGTTTTCAAGCGTTTCTATATCGAAAATATAGTCCGAGTTGTCTAAATAAACGTCGTAAAGTTTCAGCGTGTCGCCGTACTGGTCGGGAGAGGTCTTCGCCTCTTCGCTGAAAAGCGCCTCGTCGGTCGGCTTAAGCGCTATGATGTCGCGTATCTTCCATAAGGGTATCGAGACGGTGTAGGAATACTCGGTATAAGGGTTCTCGTCGGGGAAGGTTATATCAAGCCCGCCGCCGCTCGAGAGGCGGAAGTTCTCATAGTTTTCGGGTATGCCTTCAAAGGGGCGCTTTATGCCGTCGTACTCCTCGTCAAGATCCTTGGCGATGATCGTATTGAGCCTTTCGGCGTAATCCGCGTCGCTGTAGAAAAGATCGGCGAGCATAAGCCTTTCGCCCGTGCGGAGGTCGAAAACGAAATAATCGTCGGTGTAGCCCGAAAGCGGCTCGTCGGGGTCGTCGTAAACCGTGTTTCCGTTTTCGTCATAACGGTAGGTCGTGAAATAATAGCTCGTCGTAAAGTTGATGACGATATAATCGGACAAAACGTCGGTGTAGCACGAGGCGTACGCTTCGGCGCTTGTCACGCGGTCGGGCTTGTTCGGCACCTCAAGCGCTAAGACCTCGTCGAAAAAGTCGTTCAGCATGCCCTTGCAGAAGGAGGTAAGCTTTTCCCTTACCGCCTCGTCGCCTATATAGAAAAGGTCGGGCATATAAGCGTTTATCTTGACGTCGTCGTAATGGTATTCTATGTTGTGCGTTTTGTAAGGCAGGCTCGCCGAGGTAAAGCTTATCGGCAGCTCAAACCCCGCGGGACGGGCAGCTTTGCCCTTGCCGCTCGCCGTCTTGTTCCAGTCTATCCCCTCGGAAGAGGGAAGACGCGCCCCCGCCGTACCGTCCGTGCCCGGCTGCGTAAGCGAGCAGGAGCAGAGAAGACAGACGCAAAGGATAAGAACTATTAAAGGAATTAGTTTCTTCATATTTTTTTCCCCTTTCTGCCAACATTATACAAGATACTTCCGCATATTACAATGACAAATCAGTAACAAAGGGTTTGAAAAGACGGCGATATATGGTATAATAACAGCAGTCTGTTGACTGCGTGAATTGAAAAATCTTCGATTTTTCATGAATTGCGCGTGCCGCGCGTGAATTGAAACGCAAAAGCGTTTCATGAATTGCAAATCTGCGATTTGCGTTAAGGTATGCGGCGAAGCCGCATTTATCAATAGGCGCGCTTTGCGCGCACCTTAACGAACGGCAAAGCCGTTCAATTCACGCATACGGAGTATGCAATTCATGACCGCAGGTCAATTCATGAAAACGCAAAGCGTTTTCAATTCATTTCAGAGATCAGGTGATAAAGTGCTCTTTTGCGAAAAACGAACGGACGCAGAAATAAACGAAACGCCCGTATTAACGCTCGCGCACGTAGGCGACGCCGTCTACGAGCTTTTGGCGCGCACGCGCGCGGTGTCTCTCGGCGCCTGCAAGGTCGAGACCATGCATAAAAGATCCGTCGATATGGTAAGCGCCTTATCCCAGGCAAAGGTCGCCGAAAGGATAAAGCCCCTTTTAAGCGACGCCGAGCTTTCGGTCTTTATGCGCGGCAGAAACGCGCACCCGCACCACGCGGCGCCGCGCGGCGACGGGCAGAGCTACGCCCTCGCCACCGCGCTTGAGGCGCTTTTCGGCGCGCTTTATTTAAAGGGCGAAAACACGCGGCTCGAAGAGCTGTGGGAAAGGGCCTCGGAGGTGTTCCGCGAAAATGAAGGAAAGGCTTGACAGGATAGTTTCCCGAAGGGGGCTTTTATCCCGCAAAGACGCGTCGGCGGCGATACGCGCCGGAAGGGTGCGCTGCGGCGGGGAGATATCCCGCGATCCCGCGGCGAAATTCGACCCCGACGTATGCGAAATAACGCTCGACGGCGCGCGCGTATCTAATACGCCCTTCGTCTATATAATGATGAACAAGCCGTGCGGCGTTCTGTCGGCGACCGAGGATAAAAAGGATAAAACGGCGCTTGACCTTCTGCCGCCCGAGCTTGCAAGGCGCCCCCTCGGCGTGTGCGGCAGGCTTGACCGCGACGCGTCGGGGCTTTTGCTTTTGACCGACGACGGGGAATTAAACCATAAAATAACCTCCCCCAAAAGCTTAAAACCCAAGCTTTACGAGGCGGCGCTCGATAAAGAGCCGCCCGAAAACGCGCGGGCGCTTTTTGAAAGAGGGCTCGACCTCGGCGATTTTACCGCGCTCCCCGCGCGGCTCGACGCGCACGGGAAAACCTGCTTTGTGACGGTGTGCGAAGGAAAATTCCACCAGGTCAAAAGAATGTTCCGCGCCGTCGGCTGTACGGTTTTAGAGCTTAAAAGGCTTAAAATAGGCTCTCTTTCACTCGATCCCGCCCTCGCGCCCGGCGAATACCGCGTGCTTACCGACGCGGAAAGGGAGGAGCTTTTGAACTCTTTTCGGTAACTTGACAAAAAATTCACAAA
>JAFSVO010000117.1 GCA_017444965.1 Clostridia bacterium
AAAGGAGGGTTTTTTATGAATGTGTGCGGAATAGTATGCGAATACGACCCCTTTCATTCGGGCCATAAGCTTCACATTGAAAAGACCCGCGAAGAGCTCGGCGAAGACGCGTTTTTTATTTGCTGTATGTCGGGAAACTACACACAGCGCGGCGAGCCGGCTTTATTGCCAAAGCATCTTCGCGCCGCGGCTGCGCTGAAGTGCGGCGCAGACCTTGTTATCGAGCTTCCCTCCGCCTATTCTCTTCTTTCGGCTGAAGGCTTTGCGTTTTCCGGTATTTATATCCTTTTATCTACAGGCATTCTGACAGACCTTTCATTCGGAGCCGAAACGGACGATCTGCGCGCGCTTCAGCATGCGGCTTCCCTTTTGTCCGAACACGAACTTGCTCAAAAGACCCTTCTCAATATGAAAACCGGCATATCTTACGCCGCCGCCCGCGAAAGAGCGCTTTATGACGAGATAAAGACGAACGCATCCGTTATCTCTTCTCCAAACAACATTCTTGCGATAGAATACCTTAAAGCGCTGTTAAAGCTTCACAGCTCTGTGCACCCGCACGTTATCAAAAGAGAGGGCGCCGCACACGGGTCGTTCGAGACGTCAAACGGCGCCGCTTCCGCCACCGCCATACGGGCTCTTGCGCGCTCGGGTAAATATGAAGAGGCTCGCGCTTTTATGCCGTCTGATTCATTTGATTACTTAAAGTTCGCGTTTGACGATGCCTGCGCCATGTACGACCTGTCGCTTTTAGATAAACTGATCTATACTCAACTTTTAAGGTATTCGCCCGAAGACTTTCGCGCGTTTCCTGACGTGTCGGAAGGTCTTGAATACAGACTTGTAAACGCGATTCACACGTGTTCAGACGCAGGATCCGCCGCTTTTTCGGCTAAAACGAAAAGATATCCTCTTTCAAGGATAAAGCGCGTAATGCTGAGATGCTTTTTGGGTCTTACCGGAGATCTCTCTTCGGCGTTACCGCCGTATATTCGCGTTTTGGGCTTTAACGACAGGGGCAAAGAGCTTCTTTCGCTTATGCGCGACACGTCCGAATTGCCGGTAATAACCAAATCGGCGCACGTAAACAAGCTGTCAGACAGGACGAAAACCTTGTTCCGTGCGGAATCGCTTGCGACAGACCTCTATTTTTCGGCAATGCCGTCATACAAAAAAACGGCGCCCGGCGCGGAATGGCGCACGTCGCCCGTTTATATAAGATGATATTTATCATTTATTGATGAATAAGGTCATTTATGATAAAATGAACAGTAGTATAAAGCAGAGGTGATCTTGTGCTTCACACCTTTAAGGGCGGAATACATCCCGACGGGATGAAATATTTGACGAACGACAAGCCTATCGAAAAGCTTGCTCCTCCGCCGTTTGTCGTTCTGCCCGTAAGTATGCATATCGGCGCCCCGTGCACGCCTTTGGTAAATAAAGGCGATCACGTTTATATGGCGCAGAAAATAGCCGACTCGGACGGACCGGTATCCGCCCCCGTTCACGCAACGATTTCGGGTATTGTGCGCGACGTTTTGCCGTATCCTCACCCGAACGGCACGGACGTGCTTTCCGTAATAATAGACAACGACTATAAAGACGAGCTTGACCCGTCGGTAAAGCCGTTTGACGTCGGCAGAATGACGACGGTTGAGATAATATCGGCAATAAGAGACGGCGGTATAGTCGGGCACGGCGGCGCCGCTTTTCCGACCCATTTAAAAATATCATCCGGATTGAATAAGGTCGACACGGTGCTTATAAACGCCGCCGAGTGCGAGCCTTATATCACGTCAGACCATCGCATTCTTCTTGAAAGGACTGCGGAGGTAATTGAGGGCGCAAAAGTATTAAAACGCGTTTTCGGCGAAGTCAGAACTTTTATATGCGTTGAAAGCAACAAACAAAACGCGTTTGACGTAATAAGCAAACGCCTTCTGCCCGACGACGGCATCACTCTTTTCCCTCTACGCACAAAATACCCGCAGGGCGCCGAAAAGCAGCTGATTTATTCGGTCACAAAGCGTGAAGTCCCGTCGGGCAAGCTTCCTGCCGACGCGGGCTGCGCCGTTTTCAACGCCGACACCGCGGGCGCGGTCTACAGACTTTTTTCGGAGGGTCTTCCCGATATGCGGCGCGTGGTCACAGTTTCGGGCTCGGCTATTTGCACGCCGAAAAATCTTGAAGTACGGATAGGCACGCCTATCGACGCGCTTATAAACGCGTGCGGCGGCTTTAAAAAACAGCCGGAAAGGCTTCTTATGGGCGGCCCTATGATGGGAAACGCGCTCTATTCTCTTGACGTTCCCGTAATAAAGGGCACCAACGCCGTCCTCGCGCTGTGCGGCAAGGAAACCGTGCCTTTCAAAGAATCGTCCTGTATCAGATGCGGCAAATGTGTAAAGGCGTGTCCCATAAAGCTTTTGCCGACTTATATTTATCAGCGGTATCGGAAAGGCAGCGTAGAGGATCTTGATAAATTAAACGTCCTTGACTGTATCGAGTGCGGCGCCTGCGCGTACGTCTGCCCCGCGAAAATACCGCTCGTTTCGGGTATAAGAGCGGCGAAGCAGCGTGTGCAGGACGCGCGCCGCGCAAAGAAATGAGGTGACTTTATGAACGATCTTTCACAGCTTAAGGTTAGCTCGTCGCCGCATATAAGGTCGGCGGAAAGCACCTCTCAGATAATGATCGACGTAATAATATCGCTTATGCCCGCGCTCGCGGTCGCGACTTACGTTTTCGGCGCGCGGTGCATAGTTCTTACCGTGATCTCCGTCGTATCATGCAAGATTTTCGAGCATTTATACTGCAAGCTTATGCATAAGCCTTCGACCATAGGCGACTATTCGTCAGCCGTTACGGGCGTTCTGCTTGCCTTCTGCCTTCCGGTAAGCGTTCCTTTGTGGATGCCCGTTTTAGGCGCGGCTTTCGCGATCATCATAGTTAAAGAGCTTTACGGCGGCATAGTCAAAAACTTTATGAACTCCGCCATGACGTCCCGCGCGTTCCTTATGGCGTCTTTCCCCGCTTTAATGACCGTTTGGGTAAAGGTACGCACGAAGCTGCCGGTGTTTTTAAATGTTACCGACGCCGTGACCTCGGCGACCCCGCTCGACTCTTTAAAGCAGGGCGTATTCCCTCCCGAATCCCTTTCCGACATGGCTCTCGGCATGACGAGCGGCTGCATAGGCGAAATATCCGCGCTCGCGCTGATCGCCGGCGGACTTTACCTTATTTACAGAAGGGTCGTTACTCTTCATATCCCGCTTTCATTTATAGGTACCGTCGCGCTGATATCTTTCATTTTCCCGAAAGGCATGAGCGCTTTTAACGCAGAATATATGCTTTACAGTATTACCTCGGGCGGGCTTATGCTCGGCGCCGTTTTTATGGCTACTGATTATACGACCTCTCCAGTAACGCCGAAGGGGCAGATCATTTACGGCGCGGGCGCGGGGCTTATAACCGTATTTATAAGATACTTCGGCTCTTACCCCGAGGGCGTGACTTACGGCATACTTATTATGAACGCGCTTGTTTTCCTGATCGAAAAGATAACCGTTCCCAAAAAGTTCGGCGCTTCAAAAAACAGTAAGGAGGCGGCGGACAAATGAACAAGGAACGCGTTGCCATGGTCTCTGTCCTTGCGTTTATCTGTATTGCTGCAGCCGCCCTTTTAGGCTACGTCAATGGCGTAACAAAAGACAGGATAGAAGCTATTGCAAATGACAAAATGCAAAGCGCCATGGAAGAAATTATACCCGGCGCGGTCTTTAAAGAGATAACCCTTCCCGACTCATCAAAGTTTGACAAAGCTTTTTTTGCCGAGGACGAGGCCGGCAATAAAACCGCATTTTGCGCAAAGGTCACCGTTTCGGGCTTTGCGGACGATATAGTCCTTATTGTCGGGACCGATCTAAACGGGAGCGTACTCGGCGTAAAGATAACGCAGATAAACGAAACGGCGGGTCTGGGCAGCAAAACGAACGACGAAGCGTGGCTTTCACAGTTCAAAGGATTATCCGGAAGCATTAATCTTAAAAAGGTCAAAACGCTTCCGACAGACGTTGCCGCCGTATCGGGCGCGACAATAAGTTCTTCAGCCGTAACCGGCGGCGTACAAACGGCGCTTGACGAGGCGGCTGTATATTTGGGAGGCGCAAACGATGAATAGTTTAAAACAGATAACAGATGGATTATTCGCGAATAATCCCGTCCTTGTTCAGCTAATCGGTATGTGCCCCACCCTTGCGACGACGACCTCGCTCAAAAACGCTCTGGGTATGGGTCTTTCAGCCGCCGCGGTTCTTGTTTGCTCTAACGTCGTTATATCTATACTGCGAAAGATAATCCCCGTTAAAGTAAGGATAGCGTGTTATATAGTTATTATCGCGGGATTCGTAACGGTAGTAGATCTTCTTATGCAGGCGTATCTGCCCGAGCTTTCGGTTTCACTCGGAATGTATATCCCGCTTATCGTCGTAAACTGCATAATACTTGCGCGGGCTGAGGCGTTCGCTTCTAAAAACGGAGTTATCGCAAGCTTTTTCGACGGCGTGGGAATGGGGCTCGGTTTTACGTTCGCTCTTTGCCTTCTCGCCTTTTTCCGCGAGCTTATAGGCTGCGGCACGGTTTACGGCATACCCGTTTTCGGCAGCGGATACGAGCCTGTTACGGTAATTGTCCAGACGCCGGGCGGTTTCTTATGTTTGGGGATCCTTATCGCCGCCTTTAAGGTCGTTTCCGATAAGATCAAAGGGAGGAAGCGCTCATGAGCTTTGTCAAGATAGTTTCGCTGTCTTTATCGGCGATACTCGTTGAAAACTTTATATTTGTCCGCTTTCTCGGCATCTGCCCGTTTTTAGGCGTTTCCAAAAAGACGGACACAGCCGTCGGTATGTCCCTTTCGGTCATATTCGTTATGACCGTATCCTCCGCCGCGACTTATATAGTAAATCGCTTCGTGCTTGTGCCTTTTGATTTGGGATACATGCGGACGGTGGCGTTTATCCTTATAATAGCGTCGCTCGTTCAGTTCGTTGAACTGTTTCTTATGAAATCGGTCCCCGCGCTTTTTCACGCCCTCGGTATTTATCTGCCCCTTATTACGACCAACTGCGCGGTTTTGGGCGTCGCGCTTTTAAACGTTAAAAAAGAGCTCGACTTTTTAGGTTCTGTCATAAACGGCTTTATGTCGGGCGTCGGCTTTGCGATCGCTATGATAATATTCTCTTCAATTAGGGAGCACCTTGAAGAATCCGATCATCCCAAGGCGTTTGAAGGCTTTCCCATAGCTCTTATTTCGGCGTCGCTTTTGTCCCTTGCCTTTATGGGCTTTCAGGGTCTTTCAATCTTTAATTGAGGTAACGCGGTATGACGGGTATTTTATCAGCGATATTGACGTTAGGGCTCTTGGGTCTTTTGTTCGGTCTGCTTCTTGCCGTAAGCTCTAAAATTTTCTCCGTAGAGCGCGACGAGAAAGCCGACAGGATAAGCGAGTGTCTTCCGGGCGCGAACTGCGGCGCCTGCGGTTTTGCAGGCTGCTCAAACCTTGCCGCCGCGATATCCGAAGGAAAAGCCGAGGTAAACTCTTGCAGAGTAGGCGGAACTGAGTGCGCCGAAAAGATAGCCGATATTATGGGCGTAAAGGCTGAAGCCGCCGCCAAAATTACGGCATACGTCAAATGCCGCGGCGGAGACCGGGCAAAAAGAAAGTTTAATTACGACGGCATACGCGACTGCGTCGCCGCCTCAAAGGTCGCGGGCGGACCGCTTGAATGTTCTTACGGCTGTTTGGGCTTCGGCACCTGCGTTTCCGTCTGCGAATATAACGCCATTCGCATTGAAAAAGGCGTAGCCATCGTTCACGCCGAAAACTGCAAAGCGTGCGGCAAATGCGTTAAAGCCTGCCCCCGTCACATCATATCCCTTCAAAAAGACCCTAAGGATATAAACATATCCTGCTCGTCGCACCTTAAAGGCATTTACCTGCGAAAGATATGCGACATAGGGTGCCTAGGCTGTTCCCTTTGCGCCAAAGCATGCCCAAACGGCGCCATAACAATTGAAGACAACCTCGCGCAGATAGACCGTGAAAAATGCGTAAGCTGCGGCGCGTGCGTCAAAGTATGCCCCAGACATCTGATATCAGACGCAAGCGAAAGTTTTTCCGAGGAAATTAAATCCGAAAAAGAGGGATCGATATGAGTTACAAAGGCTCGGGTTACTACAAAAGAAAAAAGAGCGGCATAGTAATTGCCGCAATAATCGTTGTGCTTTTGCTTGCAGCTGCCGCCGCCGCGTATTTTCTTACGGAATGTCTTGTCTTTACCTCAGACGGCTATAAGATAATGCTCCCGTGGAAGGATTACAGCGTCCCACTCGACACCGAGCCGGACGACGGCGCGGAGCCCGTTTTTGATATACCGGAAAAGCCGGAAGAGCCTGAACCGGAGGAACCTGCGACTCCTTCCGATTTAACCGAACCGGACGGCACGGAAACGCCGAACGCAGATAACGCCGCGCCGAGCGAAACGACGCCTGAAAACGCTCCCCCCGCTCCTGAAGAAGCAAATACAATTACAAACAATTGAATTATACTGTTGCAGAAAAGCCGCGGCGAATTACATTCGCCGCGGCTCAGCATTTTTGATAATTATTAAAAGACTTTATTAACTTTTAATATCAAAAGCACCGCGGCTATAATAAGCGCGAGAGCCATAAAATAAGCCGTAAGACTACGCTCTTTATTCATCTTGTTTTCTTCTGCGCCGGGAACGAGTTTGGCTTTTCTTAAAGCCGTGACGACCGGCTTATAAAGCGCCAAAGTCAAGGCGGCGTTTACCGTCGATTTAAAGAGATTAAATGGCAGGATATACGGCAAAAGCAGGCTCCTTACCCTTTGCCCCGTGTAAAGCGGCGTTATGAAATAGTTCCATAAAAGCATTATCGCGGAAGTAAAAAATATAGCCGAAGCAAGGCCAACCGCCGCGCTTTTGATAGTCTTTTTTTTATAGTATATAAGCGACGCCGTACCGGCGAACGCGACCGACGAAAGAACGTTCATCAAAAGTCCTATCGGTCCCGTAGAAGACACTGTAAGCATTTCAATAAGCGAAACTATAACCGATATCACCACAGAAGTGAGCGGGCCGTAAATAAAGCCGCCTATGGCTATAATGACGTCTTTCGCGTCATACTTTAAAAACGGCAAAACGGGTATCACGGGCGGCAGCGCATGGCACAAAAGCATTACGGCAAACGCTATCGCGCATAAAAGACCGGTGGTAATTATTCTGTAAAGACTTGTTTTTTTCATTATGATCCTCCAAGAAAAACGGCGCCCGAAAACATTTCGGGCGCCGTTTAAAGACGTAAAACTTTCTTCTTCCATCCGGACTGTAACTGTCGGTCCCGGAATTACACCGGGTCAGCTTAACGCTCGCGGACTTTAACCGCCGGTCGGGAATTTCACCCTGCCCCGAAGATATTAAATTGTAATGCCCTGCTTATTTACCGAGGCCTCTGTTTACCATTTCGGTAATGGCGAAAGAGGCGCAGTCCTCGGCGAACTTGCCGGGGCCGAAGCCCGCGTCGTAGCCGAGCTCTTTAGCGAGCTCGTGCGTGATACGCGGCCCGCCGCAAAGGACGATGAACTTATTGCGAAGTCCTTCGGCCTCTAAAAGCTCGATAAGGTTTGTCAGGTTCTGGATGTGGATATCCTTCTGCGTGACGGTCTGAGAAACGAGCAGAACGTCGGCTTTAAGTTCAACAGCCTTTTTTATAAAGTCTTCGTTTTCGACCTGACTGCCGAGGTTGTACGCCTCTATCATCTCGTATCTTTCAAGACCGTAGTGACCCGCGAAGCCTTTTCTGTTCATTATGGCGTCTATACCGACGGTGTGCGCGTCGGTACCTGTGGAAGCGCCGACGAATACGAGCTTTCTTCCGAAATGCTCTTTGATGTATTCGTTTACTTCCTCCATTCCCATAACGTCGGATTCGACGGTAAGTACGTGGATATCCTCATAGTCTATCGTATGCACGCAAGAGCCGTACACTACGTAGAAAGTGAAGTTTTTATCAAGCGCGGTGTGGAAAGCGACGTTCGGCTCGTCAAGACCCATCTTTTTGGCGAGAAGTCTTGCCGCTTCTTCTCCCCTCTCGTTATCCTCAACGGGAAGCGTAAAACTCGTCTGCACCTTGCCGTCGTTCATGGTATCGCCGTAGGGTTTAAGTTTCTTTAAGTCTAACGTCTTATCAAAGTTTGACTTATGAAGGTTATAAAGACCGGAACTCACAGACAAACGCCCCCTTTCATAAGATCGACAAAGGGATTGAAGTATTTGTCGTTCTTCGCAACGACGCCCGCAAGACCTTTGCCGCCGTCCTTCGGGCGCTTTATGTCGGCGAATATGCCCTTTTCAAGCGTTCCGAAAAGACCGAGCTTTTCGATCTGCTTCAACAGATCGGCGGCTTTGGTAAGTACTTCGTTTGCGCGGTTCTGGATTATGCCGCCCTCTTTAAAGGTTATTTCTTCGCCGAAATCTTTCATAGTCCTGAATATGTACTGGGCGTTCTCTATCGAAAGAGCGCGGTCAGACATAAACGGAGTATGGATGGCCTCGGTAAGCATACCTAAAAGGTGAAGCCTCTGCCCCGTAAGTATCGTTACCATATTGAAGAGCGCGTCCTGAACGTGACCTCTGAATATATTACCCGTCATAAACTTCGTAGGCGGCATATACTTTAAGGGCGCTTTCGGAAATATCTCTCTTGCCATTTCAGCCTGCGCAAGCTCTAAAAGGAACGCGTCTTCAACGTCCGGCGACATCTCAAAAGCGTGACCTAAGCCCTGCTGTTCCTCGCGAAGGCCTGCTTTTAAAGCGAAGGCTTCGTTTAAGAACTGAGACGCTAAAACTGTGTGCGCTTCTTCTACCGCGTCTGCGGTAGTCAGATAGTTGTCTTCGCCCGTGTTGATTATAACGCCCGCATAAGAGTTTATAACGCGGGAGAAATACTGGTCAATTATGGTGCGCTGCATATTGATATCGCGGAAAAGTATGCCGTAAAGCGCGTCGTTAAGCATAACGTCGAGCCGCTCTAAAGCGCCCATCGCCGCAATTTCAGGCATGCAGAGGCCGGAGCAGTAGTTGCAGAGGCGGATATAACGCTTCTGCTCAACTCCCACTTCGTCAAGCGCTGCGCGCATTAAGCGGAAGTTTTCCTGCGTGGCGTAGGTGCCGCCGAAGCCCTCGGTCGTCGCGCCGTAAGGCACGTAGTCTAAAAGGCTCTGTCCCGTAGTTCTTATAACGGCTATAATGTCGGCGCCCTGCTTTGCCGCCGCCTTTGCCTGGGTTATATCTTCGTAAATATTACCCGTGGCGACTATGATGTAAAGGTAGGGGCCTTCTTTATCACCGT
>JAFSVO010000118.1 GCA_017444965.1 Clostridia bacterium
GACAGCTCGACCTCTTTCGGCATGATCCGCGGCGGCCACGTCGACGCGACCATACTCGGCGCTTTGCAGGTAGACCAGGAAGGCAACCTCGCCAACTGGAAGATACCCGGCAAGCTCGTCCCCGGCATGGGCGGCGCGATGGACCTCGTCGTCGGCGCGAAGAAGGTCATAGTCGCGATGGAGCATACCGCCAAGGGCAACCCCAAGATCCTTAAGAAGTGCAACCTTCCCCTTACCGCCGTCAAGTGCGTCAATATGATAATCACCGAGATGGGCGTTATGGAAGTCACCGACAAGGGTCTCGTTCTTACCGAGTTCAACCCCGAATTCACCCTTGACGAAATAAAAGCCGCCACCGAGGCGGAGCTTATCATAAGACCCGACCTTAAGAAGATGAACTGAATAAAGCGCGGAGCAGGCGTTTACGCCTGCTCCGTTTTTCTTCATTCATAAGGGTATAAAAAATCCCGTGGAAGACCACGGGTATTTTTTATTTGTCCATATTGAAGCGCTTTTTGAACCTGTCGACGCGGCCGCCGGTATCGACCAGCTTCTGCTTGCCCGTGAAGTAGGGGTGACAATTGCTGCATATTTCGACGCGGATCTCCTTTTTGGTGGAGCCCACCGTGAACTCGTTACCGCATGCGCACTTAACGGTCGTCGGCTGATAATCGGGATGTATGCCCTGTTTCATTCGTCTCACCTCGCAAGATTTTACTTTTCGCAAAAGATATCATATCATATACTTTTCTCAATTGCAACATATTTTTTTGCGTCTTCGCAAAAAATTTTTTAAAACGGTTGACTTTTCTCTTTAATTAAGGGATAATTACTTATATATATTTCAAAGGAAGGTTCTAAAATGGCTAAGAAAAACACAGCTGTAAAGTCCGACGGACAAAAGGGCGTAACTATCGCTCTTATCGCGTTTCTGGTGCTCGCGGTGCTTATCGCGGCATACTCTTTCATTCGTTACAACACGGGCGTTTTCCAGCGCGCGACGACCGCCGTTTCGGTCGGCGATCAGAAGCTTTCGGCGATGGACGTCCGCATAATCTATAAGGATACCCGCGCGAGCTATCTTTCGCAGTACGGCAGTATTCTTGAAATGTACGGCGTCGATCTCGCGAACATCGACACCCAGCAGTGCCTTTTTGACAGCTCGATGACCTGGGGTCAGTATTTCTTGAATCAAGGCCTTAACTCCGCCGTCAATACGGCGACCCTTATGGACCTTGCCGCGAAAGACGGCCGCGAGATAACAGACGAGATAAAGGCGAGCGTAAAAGCCAACGTCGACGGCGTAAAGGACGCCGCCGAGGAAGCGGGCATCTCGGTCAAGAAGTACCTTGCCGGCGTTTACGGCAGCCACACGACCCTTTCCGACGTTGAGAGCGCGATGACCAAGCAGTATTTCGCGAACGAATACTACAAGGACGTAAACGCGGGCTTTAAGGCGGAAATTACCGACGACGCCGTTAACGTCTATTACAACGAGCATAAGGACGAGTTTGACGCCGCCGATTACTACACCTACTCGGTCCCCTACAAGGCGGAGGACGACGAGGACGCCGACCCGAACGCCTTAACGCAGGAGCAGGCGAAGGCGCGCGCCGACGAGATACTTGAAAAGGTCACGGCGGAAAACTTTGACGAGGTAGTCAAGGCATACGCGGACGAGAATTTTGAAACGGCGTTCGTCGAAAACAATCCCCTTTCCAATTACGGCGTTGACGTCGACTGGATCAAGGACGGCGCCGAGGACGGCGCGAAAGCGGTCGTTCCCGACGAAAGCTCGCACGAATTCTTAGTCGTGCTTTTGGTCAAGCGTTACCTGCCCGAAGAGCCCACCGTCAACGTCCGCCATATCCTTATAAAGACGGAAGAGCCCGCGACGCCCGCCGAGGACGCGACCGACGAGGAAAAGGCGAATATTGAAAAAGCCAACGAAGAGCTCGCGAAGAAGAACGAGGAAGCCAAGGCGAAGGCCGAAGACATTTTGAGCAAGCTTAAGAACGCGACTGAAGACGAGTTTGCCAAGGCGGCTACCGAATACACCGAGGACACCGGCTCTAAGTCTAACGGCGGCCTTTACGAGAACGTCGTGCAGGGCGAGATGGTCGCCGAATTCAACGACTGGTGCTTTGACGAGAGCAGAAAGCCCGGCGATACGGATATAGTTGAGACCGATTACGGCTATCACGTTATGTACTTCGTCTCTCAGGGCGACGTGGCGTACGTCGCGACTATCAAAAACACGCTTACCTCCGACAAGTATCAGGAGTTCATAAACGACGCGGTCGATAAGTCCGAATACAAGATAAACAACCTCGGCATAAGCCTTATGTAACTTAAACGCAAAACCGCGGCGCGGTGAGGAAGCTCACCGCGCCGCGTTATTTTTATATTGACTTTTTTACGCCTTGCCTTCGTAGATGCGCTCGCTTTCGCCCCAGGGGCGGAAGCCCGCGCCTATATGCTTAAAGCCGAAATGCTCGTAGTAGCCGATATGCCCCGTCGCGATATAAACCTTCTTATACCCCGCGGCGCGGGCGTCCTCGCGCGCTCTGTCGAGCAGTATGCCGCCGAAGCCGTTGCCGCGTTTCGACGGCTCTATATACACGCTGCATATCCACGGCATAAGGTCCTGCCGGCTGATATAATCGTTCGCGTAAAGCGCCGCGCAGCCGATTATATCGTCCCCCTCCTCAAGCAGGTAAAAGCGCGGGAAGGGCGAAGACGTCATCGCGCTGTAGGATATCGAGTTTTCAAACGCCTTTCTGTTTTCGTTCGTGCCCCATACCTTGTCGAAGTAGCGTATCGCCGCCGTCTTGTATTCCGGCTCTTCGGTGACTGATATGACGCGCATTTTCTCGCTTCTTATCTGAGACGCCGCTTTGAATACGTCGCCCGCGCCCATGGTAAGAATAAGGTCGCCCTCCCGGGCGTTGTTCTCTATCCACCTTGCCGCCGCGGTAATTGAAGGCGCCGCCTCGGCGTTCGGTATCCTGTCGGCGAGCACCTGCTCGGACATGGCAAGGTCGTCCGTCTCACGCGCGGCGAAAATAGGACATACGCAGACCTTGTCGGCGATGGACAGCGCCTTCGCGAAACCGTCTAAAAGCGCCGCCGTCCTTGTAAAGGTGTGCGGCTGGAAAACGCACAGCACCCTCCCGCGCGAGACGGTGCGGGCGGTCGTTAAGGTCGCCTCTATCTCGGACGGATGGTGGGCGTAATCGTCGTAAATATCCGCGCCCGAAAAGCTCTTGACGTATTCCATACGCCTGCCTACGCCGCCGTAGCAGGATATATAGCGCGAAAAGCTTTCGCCGTCTATGCCGAGGAGAATGGCGCAGCACGCCGCCGCGAGCGCGTTTTTGACGTTGTGGGCGCCGGGTACGGTAAGCGTGACCTCAGCCCACTTTTTGCCGCCGTAATAAATATCGAACGAGGGCTTTTCCGAAAGCTTTATATTATCGGCGCGGACGTCGCACCCTTCCGTAACGCCGAAGGACATAAGCTTTCTGTCGACGGAAGATATCGCCTTTACGGCGTTTTCATCGTCGGCGCAGTATATGACCGTGCCGCTTTTATCCGTCCTTAAAGCGAACTGTTTGAAAGAATCGACGACGGCGTTTATATCCTTGAAAAAGTCGGGGTGGTCGTATTCTACGTTCAGTATGACGGCTATCGTGGGATTAAAGCTCAAAAACGAGTTTTTATACTCGCACGCCTCGGCGACGATAAGTCTTTTTGAGCCGTCGCGCAGAGAGCCGTGTATCAGGTGAAAGTCGCCGCCGACCATAACGGTGGGGTCCAAGCCCGCCTCTACGCCGAGGGTCGCTATCATGGCGGTGGTCGTCGTTTTGCCGTGCGTGCCGGCGACGCATATCGCCTTTTTATAATCGAGCATCAAAAGCCCCCACGCCTCGGCGCGCTCCATCACGGGGACGCCGTTTTCGCGCGCGTAGAGTATTTCGGGGTTTGAGTCGGGCACCGCCGCCGTCCTTATAACGAGCGCCGCGTTATACACGTTTTCCGCCTTTTGCGGAGTATAAACCTTTATGCCCGTCTCGCGCAGCGCGTCAAGCGTTTCGCTTTCGTCCCGATCCGAGCCGGAAACGCACGCGCCCATACCGTAAAGAAGCCGCGCCAGAGCGCGCATGGACACGCCGCCTATGCCGCTTAAAAAGATCGGCTTCTTGTTTTTTATCATATCCATAAGGACTTTATGCTCCATAAAGATCCCCCTGCCTTTATAAGTTTGATTTAATTATATTATATTTTTCGAAAAATATAAACACTTTTTTTGCGAAATGAATATCTTATTAGAAAGGAGTGATCGTATGAAAAGAATAAAAGCCGTTCTGTCGCCCGCGGGGGCGCGGCACGACCGTCTTCTCGACCTTTTGAGAGAGGACGGGTTTTCGGCTTACGTTGAAGACGAGGAAAGCGTGACGCACGCAGACTACTTTATCGCGCCGCGCGTGAAAAGCCGCGAAAAGCTGCCGGCGCGCGGGATAACGCCCTTTGAATACGCAGACCGCGAGGATTTCAAAAAGGAAAACGGGCGGCTTACGGCGGAAGCGGCTCTTACGGTAGCGCGCAACGCGTCGGAGCTTGCCCTTTGCGGGTCTGACGTTCTGGTCTGCGGCTACGGCTGCATAGCAAAGCCCCTTGTGCGCGACCTTTTGGCGCTCGGCGCGCGCGTTACCGTTGCGGCAAGGTCGGAGCTTGCGCGGAAAGACGCCGAAAGCGCGGGGGCTTTTTCCGACGGCATACCGATAACGCGCGGCGGGTACGACTTTGTTTTCAACACCGTGCCGGCGCCCGTGCTCGACGACGGCGCCCTTTCGCTTTTGCCCGACGCGGTCGTAATTGACCTCGCTTCCCTTCCGGGCGGTGTCACGGGAGAATGCAAAAAGCTGTGCCCGGCGCAGGGGCTGCCCGGAAAATACATGCCCGTATCCGCGGCGCGCGTCATTTTTAACTGCTTTAAGGCGTTTTTGAAGGAGGAGGGCGCGATATGACGGGAAAGCGCGTAGGGCTTTGTATATGCGGCTCTTTCTGCAATTTTTCGCAGGCGCTCCCCGTGATACGCGCTCTTTCATGCTCGAACGAGGTGACGCCCGTGCTGTCATTTGCGGCGCAGGATACCGACACGCGCTTTTACAAAGCCGCCGACTTTATAAACGACGTGATAAGCGCGACGCGCAAAACGCCCGTGCTGACCCTTTCGGACGCGGAAAAAACGACGGGCGCTTTTGATATAATACTTATCCTGCCCTGCACGGGAAACACGCTGGCGAAGCTTGCCCGCGGGATATGCGACACGCCGCCTCTTATGGCGGCGAAGGCGCATCTTCGGAACGGAAAGCCCCTCGTTATCGCCTTTTCGTCAAACGACGCGCTCTCTTCGGGCGCCGCGAATATAGGCGAGCTTTTAAACCGCAAAAACGTTTACTTCGTCCCCTTCTCTCAGGACGACCCGGACAAAAAGCCGAGAAGCGCGGCGTCGCGCTTCGGGCTTTGCGAAAAGACGCTTGAAAAAGCGCTTGAGGGCGTTCAGCTCGAGCCGATACTGGCGTAAATAAAAGACCGCCTGCGGGAAAACCCGCAGGCGGCTTTATTACGGCTTTTTATCAATACATTCCCATATCTCCGCCGGGCATCGCGGGAGCGGCGGGAGCGGGCTCTTTCTTTTCGGCGACGACCGACTCGGTGGTAAGCACCATAGAGGCTATCGACGCCGCGTTCTGAAGCGCGGTCCTCGTGACCTTGGTAGGATCGACTATACCGGCTTCCACCATATCGCAGTAGGTCTCTTTATAAGCGTCGAAGCCGTAGCCTACTTTGCGGCTGTTCTTGATCTTTTCAAGGACTATCGAGCCGTCTATGCCGGCGTTTATCGCTATCTGACGGACAGGCTCCTCAAGCGCTTTGGCGACAATGCGGACGCCCGTCTTTTCGTCGCCCTCAAGGCCCTGTATCATCTTGGTGACCGCGGGGATCGCGTTGACGTATGCTACGCCGCCGCCCGCGACTATGCCCTCTTCAACGGCGGCTCTCGTCGCGTTAAGGGCGTCTTCTATGCGGAGCTTCTTTTCCTTCATCTCGACCTCGGTAGCCGCGCCGACTTTGATAACGGCGACGCCGCCGGAAAGCTTCGCGAGCCTTTCCTGAAGCTTTTCCTTGTCGAAATCGGAGGTGGTGCGCTCTATCTCGCTCTTTATAACGGCGACTCTGTCGGCTATCTGCTTCTTGTCGCCCGCGCCGTTGACTATGATGGTGTTCTCTTTCTGGACCTTTACCTGACCGGCTCTGCCGAGCATATCGACGGTGGC
>JAFSVO010000119.1 GCA_017444965.1 Clostridia bacterium
GGAGCAGCCGCCTTACGCGCGGGGTGAAAACGAGGGGCTTTTTCGCCTTTTTTAAAGGCAGGTTGAACAAAACGAAAAGCCCCGCGGGAATAAGCGAAAGATACGGCGCGAAAATGCCCGCGAGCGCGAGAAGGCAGAGCGGGAAAACCGTTTTGGCGCAGAAAAGCCGCGAGCGTACGCCCGACAGCGCGCGCAGATAGCCCTTTGTGAAATAGCCCTCGAGCTGATAGAGATGAAGCCCGCGTACAAGCGAAAGATAAAAGCAGGGCAAGGCGTAAACAATAAAAATGACGGTTTTTATCATAAGCACCTCACAAAAACGCGTCGAGCACGGCGTAAAAGGAGCCGGGGTCGTCGGCGAATGAGAAATGCCCCGCGCCGGGTATCACGGCAAGCCCGCTGTTCTTTATAAGCCCTTCCATCGCCTTTCCGTGGGAAACGGGGGTCGCCGTGTCAAGCTCGCCGTAAACGAGAAGCACGTCGGCGGTAATATCCGGCATAAGCGGGCGCAGATCGCGCGATAAAAGGTTCGACATGGTCTTTTTCATGACGGGCGACGCCGCCTTGTAGTCGGCGCTCGACCTTTTGTCGCGCGCGTATTCGTAAAGCTCGTCAAAAAGGTAAGAAAAGGGCTTTGCCGTGCCGAGAAAGCGCAGTATTTTATACCCCGCGAGCGAAACTCTCGCTTTAAAGGGCGGCTTTTCCCGCACGCCCGCGGCGTCTATAAATACCGCTTTTTCGCACTTTAAGGGGCAGTTTTTATCCGACAGCATGGAAAGCGCTATCCTGCCGCCGTTCGAGTGGCATACTAAAAGCGCGCTTTCAAGCCCGACGTTTTCGCAGAATTCCAGAGTAAAGGAAACGTAATCGGAAAGGGTCAAAGGAGCTTTGGGCTCGTCGGTACCACCGACGCCCGGCATATCGAACGCGGCTATGCCGTACCCCTTTTTCCGCAGATAGTCGAAAAGGGGCGCGTAGACCCCGAGCGGCGCGTTCCACCCCTCTAAAAAGAGCGCTGTTTTTTCGGCGGGCTCGTATATGTAATTTACGTTCATTCCGGAAATGACCATAATAGTTTATATACTCCTCCATTATATTGATATATTGTATCACGCATCTCCTTTTCTTGCAAGTGAGTTGACAGTTTGAGGTTTAAAGTATAATATTATATGCGGGTGAAGGGCATGTCTGCATACGTTATCTGGGATATGAACGGCACGCTTATAGACGACGTCGCAGTCGCCGTAAAGGCGGTCAACGACGGCTTTTTCAAGGTGGGCATCAAGCCGACCTTTATATCCGAATACCGTGAAAATATGGATATGCCGATATATAAATATTATGAAAAGCACGCAGACCTTAATAAAATACCGATGAGCTTTTTTTCAAAAGAGTATCTCGACGGCTACGAGAGGTACGCGGACCTTATAAAAGAGGGCGAAAACGCGCTTTTTTGCGTGCGCGAGCTTCATAAAAGGGGCGTTTTTCAGTGCGTCGTGTCTTCTTTCGAGCAGGGGCGGCTTTTGGCTCTTTCCGACCGCTTCGGCTTTACGCCCTTTATGGACGGCGTTTACGGCGCGGGCGACGTTGCCTGCGTCGGCAAGACCGAAAGGGGCATTTCCGTTCTGCGCGAAAAGGGCGTTTCGCCCGAGAACGCGCTCGTCGTCGGCGATATGGCGCATGATTTCGAGATGGCGTGTGCATGCGGCGCGCGCTGTCTTTTGTATTCGAAGGGGCACCAGTCGGAAAGGGCGCTTTTAAAATGCGGCGCGCCCGTGATAAACGATTTAAGAGAGGTACTTAATTATGTCTGAAAGAATGGACGAAGATTATATACTGACTCACTTAGGCGAAGACCCCGAAAGGCATCTCGGCGCCGTGTCTACGCCCGTTTATCAGACGGCGTCCTTTACCGCGGGGCACGAATACGAGTACTCCCGCGGCGACAACCCGAATTTTGACGTTATTGAAAAGAAGATAGCGGCGCTCGACCGTACCGAAAGAGCCGTCTTTACTTCGTGCGGCGTTTCGGCGGCGTTCGACGTTTTTTCGACGGTCCTTAAGGCGGGCGACCACGTCGTCGCCGTGAAAAGCGTATATCCGGGAACGAGGCGCCTTTTAAACGACGCGGAGCGGTTCGGCATAACCTATACGCTCGTTTCTTGCGGGGATACGGACGAGCTGTTCGCCGCGGTAAGACCGAACACGAAGCTTATCTATCTTGAAAGTCCGTCCTCTATGGTGCTCGAGCTTCAGGACATAGGCGAGATAGCCCGCGAGGCGCGCAGAAGGGGGATACTTACGGCGATAGACAACAACTGCGCGACCCCTCTTTTTCAGAAGCCCGCCGACCTCGGAATAGACCTTACAATCTACAGCGCGACGAAGTATTTCGGCGGCCACAGCGACGCGCTCGGCGGATTTATAAGCGGCAGCGGCGAGCTTATCGGAAAGATACGTGAAAACAGGGATCTTTACGGCCTTAACAACTCGCCCGCGAACGCGTGGCTTATCGAAAGAGGGCTGAAGACCCTGTCACTGCGGCTCAAAAGGCACGGTGAGACGGCGCTTAAGCTTGCGGAATACCTCGAAAAGCACCCCGCGATAAAGGAAGTCAATTATCCCGCGCTTAAAAGCTTCCCGCAAAGAGACCTTTATTTAAAGCAGATGACGGGGTGCGGCGGGCTTTTCAGCATAAAGACGGTCGGCACGCCGGAGCAGAATGAAAAGTTTGTGAACGGTCTGCGCGTTTTCACGCGCGCGTCGAGCTGGGGCGGGCACGAGAGCCTTGTTTACCCCTTCGGCGCGGTAAAACCGTTTGAAAAACAGATAAGCCGCGACGCGTTCCACGGCGGCGTCATAAGGATGTTCGCGGGCTTAGAAGACGCGGACGCGCTTCTGGAAGACCTTGAAAATGCATTGAAGGTGTTTGAATAATGGACAGGATAGTAAGAGCTATTACCCCCGACGGCTTTGTAAAGGCGTCTGCGGTCGAAAGCACGGAGCTGTGCGAAAAAATGAGGAATATCCATAAAACGCTGCCCGTCGCGACGGCGGCTTTGGGGCGCGCTTTATCCGCGGCTTCGATGATGGGCAGCGAGATAAAGGATGAAAACGGCTCGGTAACGCTTCAGATAAAGGGCGGCGGGCCTTTGGGCGCCGTTACGGCGGTATCCGACAGCCGTGGCTGCGTTCGCGGCTACGTGCAGAATCCGGCTCTCGACCTTCCCCTGCGCCCAGACGGAAAGCTCGACGTAGGGGGCGCCGTGGGCGCGGACGGCATACTTACGGTAATAAAGGACATAGGCGCGAAGGAGCCCTTTTCGGGCAAGGTCGGGCTGCTTTCCGGCGAGATAGCCGAGGATATCGCCGCGTATTTTGCGGAAAGCGAGCAGATACCGACCGTGTGCGCTTTGGGCGTTTTGGTCGCGCCCGATCAAAGCGTTCTTCACGCGGGGGGATATATAATACAGCTTATGCCGGGCGCGCCCGAAAGCCTCGTTTCCTCGCTTGAGGAAAAGGTCATAAAAAGCGGCAGCGTCACGCGTATGATGGAGCAGGGGCTTTCGCCCGAGGGGATACTTAAAAAGCTTTTGGGCGAGGACCTTGAAATACTTGAAACGAGCCCCGTCGGGTACGAGTGCAAGTGCTCAAAAAGAAAGGTCGAAAGGGCGCTTGTCAGCATGGGCGAGCGCGAGCTTCAAAGACTTATCGACGAGGGCGAAAAGGTAAACGTGACGTGCCAGTTCTGCGACGCTTCTTACGACTTTACGGCGGACGATTTAAAAAAATTGCTCGACGCCGCCAAAAAAAGTATTGACATCGGAAAAAGTTAAAGGTATAATAATCTTTGCCGCAATTAGGGGGGAGCATAGCTCAGCTGGGAGAGCACATGCTTTACACGCATGGGGTCACAGGTTCGAGCCCTGTTGTTCCCACCAAGGACTCGGCCGAGTAGTTCAGCTGGTTAGAACGCTAGCCTGTCACGCTAGAGGTCGTGGGTTCGAGCCCCATCTCGGTCGCCAAATATGCCTCGGTAGCTCAGTTGGTAGAGCAGCGGACTGAAAATCCGCGTGTCGCCGGTCCGATTCCGGCCTGAGGCACCATTTCCGCGGATTTAGCTCATCTGGTAGAGCGCCACCTTGCCAAGGTGGAGGTAGCGAGTTCGAGCCTCGTAATCCGCTCCACACAAAGGCAGGAGTTTGGTTTTTCCTTCTCCTGCCGTTATAATCCGGCGCCATAGCCAAGAGGTAAGGCAGAGGTCTGCAA
>JAFSVO010000120.1 GCA_017444965.1 Clostridia bacterium
AATTAAATCCGTCCTTCACCCCGCGAAGCGGGATTTCATCTGCGAAGCAGATTTCACCGCCCGACAAGGCGAGTTCTCCCGTCCGCAAGGACGGATTTAGTTGAAAAAAGGACTTGCAAAGCAAGTCCTTTTTTCTGGCGGAGAGGGTGGGATTCGAACCCACGTGGGATTGCTCCCAAACTGATTTCGAGTCAGCCCCGTTATGACCGCTTCGATACCTCTCCATATATTATTAAGTTAACTGATAAATGCGCGACCTGTAAGCTCGGCGAAGCCGAATTTAGCTGACCGAAGGTCAATTTAGCTGCGAAGCAATTAAGCTCGCCGTCAGGCGAATTTAGCCGCGCCGAAAATCGAAGATTTGCGGCGTCATTCTTGTCGCTTATATAGAATAACACCCTTTGGCGGCGTTTGTCAACCCTGAAAGTTTATTTTATGCCGAAAAAGCGGCGGGCGTTAGAAGCCGTTATTTCGCCTATTTCCTCGGGCGTCGTTTCGCGTATTTCGGCGATCCTTTCGATAATATACTTTATCATGCTCGAGTCGCACCTTTTGCCGCGAAGCGGCTCGGGAGCCATGTAGGGCGCGTCGGTCTCTACCATAAGTCTGTCGAGCGGCATATTCTTTACGACCTCTACGGCGCGGCGCGCGTTTTTGAATGTGACCACGCCCGTAAAGGAAATATAATATCCGCGCTTTAAAAGCTCCTTCGCCGTTTCCCAGCTGCCGCTGTAGCAGTGGAAAACGCCCTTTATGCCGTCGTATTTGCGTATTATATCAAGGCAGTCGGCGACGGCTTCGCGCTCGTGGATAATGACCGGCATACAGAGCTCGAGCGACAGCTCGAGCTGTTTTTTGAAATACTCCGCCTGAAGCTCGTGCGGGGCGAAGTCGTAATAGTAATCAAGCCCTATCTCGCCTATGGCGACGGCTTTTTTATGCGTGAGAAGCTTACGCAGACGGTCAATATCGCCGTCTTTCGCGCGCCCGACGTCCTGCGGATGTATCCCGCAGGCGGCGTAGCAATAGCCGTATTTGTCGGCGATATCAAGGCACGTCTGCGACGTCTCTATATCGCACCCGATATTTATCACGTTACAGACGCCCTTTGACGGAAGACCCGTTAAAAGCTCGTCTAAGTCATCCGCGAATTTCGGGTCGTCGTAGTGGGCGTGGGTGTCGAAAATGGTCATGACAGGCGCGCTCCGGGTACGGCGTAGTCGGCAAACGTAACTCTTACGTCGTCTTCGCCGCATTCCGCCGCGAGTATCATGCCGCAGCTGTCGTAACCCATCATCTTACGCGGCGCGAGGTTTGTAACGCAAACGACGTTGTGCCCTATAAGATCCTCGGGCTTGTACCATTTCGCGATGCCCGAAAGTATCTGCCTTTCGTGGTCGCCCATATCGAGTTTGAACTTTAAAAGCTTGGAGCTTTTCGGCACGGGCTCGCACTCTAAGACCTTGCCTACCGTAAGCTCGACCTTTTCAAAATCAGAGAACGCTATCTCGTCCTTTTTGGGAAAGTTCGGGAAGGCGGGCTTCGCGGGCGCCGCCTTCGCGGCGTTTATCTCTTCTATTTCGGCAAGCTTTTTGGGCACGTCTATCCTCTCGAAAAGTATCTCGGCAGTACCTACCGTATGCCCCGCGGGAAGCGCGCCGAACGAAGAGAGCGACTCCCACCCGGACGGCTCGCAATTAAGCTGCCTGAAAATGCGCGCGCCCGTCTCGGGAAGGAAGGGGGATATAAGCGTCGCCGCGAAGCGTATCGTTTCTATAAGGTCGTAAAGCACGCGGTCTAAACGCCCGTGCTGCGTTTCGTCCTTCGCGAGTATCCACGGCGTAGTCTCGTCTATATACTTGTTCGCGCGGCGCAGAAGGTCGAAAAGGTCGGAAAGCGCGTCGGCGACCCTCAGCTCGTCCATATGCTTTTCCATTTTCCCGGGGGTTTTAAGGCAAAGGTCGATAAGCTCTTTGTCAAGCTCGGTCACGGGCGACGCGTCCGACAGAACGCCGTTCGAATACTTGTGGCACATGGCGATAGTGCGGTTTACAAGGTTGCCCAAGACGTTCGCAAGGTCCGAGTTTACGCGCTCGCACATAAGCTCGTACGTTAAAGTGCCGTCGCTTGAAAAAGGCATTTCGTGAAGCAGATAATATCGCACGGCGTCAACGCCGAAAAGGTCTGAGAGGTCGTCCGCGTAAATCACGTTGCCGAGGCTTTTGCTCATCTTGTTTTCACCGACTAAAAGCCAGGGGTGCCCGAACACCTGCTTCGGCAGATCTACGCCTAAAGCCATCAGCATAATGGGCCAGTAGATGGTGTGGAAACGCAGTATGTCCTTGCCGATAAGGTGCACGTCGGCGGGCCAGTACTTTTTGAAAAGCTCGCCCTGCTCGCCCTCGTTATCGTAGCCTAAGAAGGTGATATAGTTTGAAAGGGCGTCTATCCAGACGTAAACGACGTGGCCCGGCGCGAAATCGACCGGGATGCCCCAGGTAAAACTCGAGCGCGAAACGCAAAGGTCGGAAAGACCCGGCTTTATGAAGTTGTTTATCATCTCGTTCTTGCGCGATTCGGGCTGAATGAAGCCGGGATGCTCTTCAATGTATTTTTCAAGCTGCGGCGCGTATTTCGAGAGCTTGAAGAAATAGGCCTCCTCCTTCGCGGGGGAAACGTCCCTGCCGCAGTCGGGGCATTTGCCGTCTTTGAGCTGGCTTTCTGTCCAGAAGCTTTCGCAGGGCGCGCAGTACATGCCCTCGTAAAAGCCCTTGTAAATGTCGCCCTGATCGTACAGCTTTTTGAAAATATGCTGAACTATACGCTCGTGCGCGGGGTCGGTCGTGCGGACGAACTTGTCGTAAGACGTGTTCATAACGTCCCATATCCGCTTTATCTCGCCAGCCGTGCTGTCGACGAACGCCTGAGGCGACACTCCCGCCGCCTCCGCCTTGCCCTGTATCTTCTGACCGTGCTCGTCGGTGCCCGTCTGGAAATAGACGTCGTAGCCGCAAAGCCGCTTAAAGCGGCAGATGGCGTCGGCTAAAACTATCTCGTAAGTGTTTCCTATATGCGGCTTGCCCGAAGCGTAAGCTATCGCCGTCGATAAATAGTATTTTCCTTTGTTCATATCGTCGTCATGCCTTTCTCGTGGTTTTTACAAAATCAAGAGAGGCGGTTTTTCCGCCTCTCATATTTTTTATAAGGGGTCAGAATAAGTTGGTGGGTGAAGCGGGATCCTCGGGCGCGGGCGTCGGCTCGGTCGGAGTGGGCTCGGTCGGCGTCGGCTCGGCGGGAGTCGGTTCCGTCGGCGTCGGCTCTGTCGGCGCAGGTTCGGTCGGCGTCGGCTCGGCGGGGGTCGTCGGGGTCGTTACGGTCGTCGCCTTGTTTCTCAATACGATTTTGTCGTATTTGCCGTAAACGCTCTTGTTTTCAAAGTTGCGAGAGACCTCTTCGCCGTCCATCTTTATAACTCTGTAGCTTTCGGTAACGTAGCCGGTGTAGCCGTTGCTCTTTACCTTTTCACTGCCGACGGGAAGGGTGGGATCGTCCTGATACACCGTCTGGAATGGGGTGCGGCTTAAGGTCTTGGTCTCTATTACGACTTCCTTCGTGGGGGTCGTGTTGGTGCCCCAGAACTCTATCGTGACGTCGCTTTTCGTATGATAGGCGACTATTCTTATCGGGTAATCGCCGGTGTTCTTGAACTTATAGTCCTTGTTGGGCCAGGCGACCGTCGCGTCCTCGCCTAAGGGAACGTAGGTGACCATGCGGCTGTGGGCGTAGCGCTCGACTATCTCAAGATCTGCGCGCAGCGAGCAGTAGTAAAGCGCCGAGCTTATCTGGCACACGCCGCCGCCGAGGCCCGCTTCCGCGCTGGTGCCGACGTAAATTATCGCCTCTTTGTATCCGCGCTCGCGCGTTCTTTCGCCGACTGTAGCGTTATAAGAGAAGGTCTCGCCGGGCATGATTATCACGCCGTTGACCGCTTCGGAAGCGAGTATAACGTTGTTCGTGCGGTCCGCGTTGTTCGTGAAGGGGGTCGTGCAGGTCGCGAGCTTGTCTTCGAACAGAAGCGATCTGTACGTATCGTCCGACATATCGGGCATGGTAAGTTCAAGCGGTATCTCGACTATGCGCTGCGTGTCGGGCGTCGCCGCGAGTATCGCGTTGGCTTTTTCAAGGTCGAGGTAAATGCCGGGGATGCCGGGTATTATCGTCTTTCCCGACGGGTCGGAATCAAGATCGAGCGACGGGCCGCGCGGCTCGGTCTCTATCGCCGCTTTGATGGCGGTAAGGTCAAGCTCGTCCGTCTCGTCCTGCTGAAGCTCGAAGACCGCGGGGGAAAGGTCGCCGTTGTAAAGCTTGTTCTTAATAAAGGTCAGAAGCTCTTTGATATCAAGATTCTGCCCCGACTGGCCGCGGTCTAAAAGAAGCTTGTTGTTTTCAAGCCGCCAGCCCGACTGGGAAATGTCGCGCTTTATCCGGGTCGCGATTATCTGTATCTGCGTTTCCAGCCCCTCGTCGTTCGTCATATAGCTTACGGGCACTTCGCTGCCGAAGCGGCGCGCCTCGTTTATATCGTGCAGGCGCTTTACGAAACTGCCCTGCCTGCCGTAGAAGACGACGTTGTCGGCGGTGGTGCGAAGGTCGTAGCTGACGTTTTTGGATATGTCAAAGTCGTATTCGTTGTCGCCTATGGTTATTTTAAGCGTTTCGCCGGGGATCTTGCCCTCGTACTTGTCGTTCAGCGCCGCGAGCACCTCGCGCTTTGTCGCGCCCGAAAAGTCAAGGTCGGAAACGAAAACGCCCTTGTAGACCTTAGTGTAGAAATACACGTTATATACGGCGACGATGGCAAAGCCCAAAAGCAGTATAAGGAACAGCGCGACCGCCGTAATGACTATGGCGCGGCGCTTTACGTCGCGCCCGCTTTCGGGCGAGGCGAATTCCGACGGCTCGGCCATTCTGTCAAGCTCCGCCGTGGGTATGGTTATCTCGTCGGCGGTAAGCTTTATCTGACGGGTGTCCGAAAACTCGGGCTCGGCGTCGGGCGCGCTTTCGCCGCGGCTCTCGGTCGGCTGTTCGCCGCTCTCAAGTACGTCGGACAGCGAAAGCTGATCGTCGTTTTTGTTCATATCTTCCATTAAGGATCTCCTCCTTTTGTAAGCTTAAAAGGCGGTTTATACGGCTTACGTTATCTTTTTGCCCATAAACCCATAATAATACTTTTTAATCATAACACTTTTGTTTTATTAATGCAATTACATTATTGTTACTTTTTAAAATACGCAAAAAACGTCTTAACAAATCGGACAAATCGGTGTATAATAACTGTATCTGTATAATGACAGGGGAGGGACGTTCCTTGATAGAGGTAAAAAACCTTTGCAAAAGCTACGGGAACGATTTTGCCGTGCGCGACGTGAGCTTTACCGTCGAAAAGGGCAGGATATACGGCTTTTTGGGGCCGAACGGCGCGGGCAAATCGACCGTTATGAACATAATAACCGGGTATATTTCGGCAAGCTCGGGCGAGGTAAAAATAGCAGGTCACGACATACTCGCCGAGCCGCAGAAGGCAAGGCGGCTAATAGGCTATCTGCCCGAGATACCGCCCCTTTACCCCGATATGACGGTGCGCGAGTATCTTTCCTTTGCCGCCGAGATAAAAAAGGTAAATAAGCGCGATATCCCGGCAGAGGTCGACCGCTGTATGGAAAAGACCGACGTCACCCCGATGAAGGACAGGCTTATCCGCAACCTTTCAAAGGGCTACCGCCAGCGCGTCGGGCTTTCGCAGGCCCTGCTCGGCGACCCCGAGGTCGTGATACTCGACGAGCCGTCGGTCGGCTTGGACCCCCAGCAGATAATAGAAATGCGCGAGCTTATAGCGAGCCTGCGAAAGGATAAGACGGTCATTTTAAGCTCTCACATCCTGTCCGAGATATCCGCCGTCTGCGATATGATACTTATAATATCAAACGGCCGGCTGATAGCGTCCGACACGCCCGAAAACTTAGAAGAGCTTACCGCCAAGGACAGGCGGATCGAGATATGCGCGATGTGCACGCCCGAAGAGGCGTTTGAAGCCTTAAAGGATCTTTCGGGGATAAAGTGCGGCGCCAAGGCGGCGCCGGACGGCGCGCTTATAGTATTGAGCGGCGGCTCGGAAAAAGAGATGCGCGAAGCGGCGTCAAAAGCGCTTGCCGAAAAGAAGATACCCGTAACCGGCATAGTTTCCCATCTGCCGACGCTTGAGGACGTCTTCTTAAAACTTACGAAGGAGGGTGGAGCCGAATGAGCGCCGTATTCAAACGCGAATTCAGAAGCTTTTTCAACAATATGCTCGG
>JAFSVO010000002.1 GCA_017444965.1 Clostridia bacterium
ACAAGGCTCGTCCCCGAAAGGATGAGCCTTGCTTTTACTTGTTTACCATTCCATTTCGTTAAGCGCCAAAAACGCTCTTGCGTATATGCGCATTGCCCTCTGAAGCCGGTCGAGCGACACGACCTCGTCGCGGCCGTGGGCGCCGCCGTGCCCCTCGGGGAAGCCCTCGGGTTTAAGGCACCCGCTCATGCCGTAAACGAGCGCGTTCGGAAGTCTGTGCGCGTAAGTGCCGCCGCCCATGCTGAAGGGGGCGCTGTCGCTTCCCGTGACCTCGTTCGCTATGGCGTTCAAGCGCTTCAAAACGTCCCATTCCTTATCGAGAACGTAAGGATTTACGCCCCTGTACGGCTTCTGCGTCTCAAAGCCGTTCTCGGCGCAGACGGCGTTTATCTTGTCGTACATTTCCTCGTAGGTTATCTTTTCGGGATATCTTATGTTCAGCGTGAGCACGGGGCAGCCGTCCTGCGTTTCAAGCTCTACCGAGGCAACGACCGTTTCGCCCATTATTTCGCTGACTCTGTCTATGCCGAATATGACGCCCTTCGTGTCGCAGGAAATGCGGCGGATAAAGTCGAGCTCTTTCGCGTCCTCTCCCGTGACGAGCCCCTCGTCGATAAGGGCTTTAGTAAGCACGGTTATCATATTGCCGTTCGGGTCGGGATGCGCCGAATGACGCGGCGGCGTTTCGGTGAAAATGACCGTTTTGCCGTCCTTTTCCTCCACCGTGCAGTTTGCGACCGATTTGATACCCGTTTTGTCGAATACCGCCGTCGCTCTGCCGGGCGCGTCGTCGCGGCCGCCCCACATCGTAAAGCCTTTTACGGGCTTTTTCGCCTTAAGCTCTATCTTCATCCTGCCCTTGCCGGCGTAGCCCACGGGGAAGCCTCCGTCGGGAACGAGCGAAAGGCGCGGCGGCGTACAGACGTTGATAAAGCCTTTTGCGTCCGGAGTGCCGTTTCCGACTATATCCTCCATGCCGGTTTCCTCGTTGCTTCCGACGTAGAGCGCCGCGTTGTATTTAAGCTCTATTCCGAGCTTTTTGAATATTGACATAAGGTGAAGTATGCAAGTCAGCTGACCCTTGTTGTCGGTCGCGCCGCGGCCTATGATGCAGCCCTTGTATTCAAAGGCGTTGTAAGGCTCGTATATCCAGCCGTCGCCCTCGGGCACGACGTCGCCGTGCGCCCAGACTCCGACGTCCGGCTGTCCCTTTTTGAAGGCAAGGCTTACTACTCCGACGCCGTAATCCGTCGTTTCAAAGCCGCGTTCGCGTCCCATCTCGAGCACGGTGTCAAGCACCTTGCGGGGGCCTTCTCCGAAGGGGGCGCCGGGGAGCGGCTCCGATCTTACGCTTTTGATGTTGACGAGCTTTATCACGTCCTTTGCAAGCTCCGCTCTGTCTTCCTCGATAAGCTTATCGATTTTGGCTATGAGTTCATCGTTCATTAAAAAGCACGACCTTTCCGTATTTTCCGCCGTTTGAAACGGCGTTTTTAACGACAATCTTTCCGTTCACGATAACGTACGAAAGCCCCTCGGCGTGAGCATGGCAGTTATCGTAATCGGCTTTGTCGATAATTTTGTTTTCATCAAAGACGCATATATCCGCGTCCATGTTTTCCCAAATAAGTCCCTTGGTTTTGAGCCCGTAGACCCGCGCCGGCATGGAAGTCATTTTGCGGATCATCTCGGGAAGTGTCGTAACGTGCTTTTCACGCACGTATCTGCCGAGGACTCTCGGGAAGGAGCCGCGCAGACGCGGATGGTAAAACGTGTTGTTTCCGGCGTTGCCCGAGTCTGTGCAGACCATGGCGCGCGGATGCGCGAGCACCGTCATCATATCCTCCTCGCATATGGTGAAAAAGCACGCGGACGAGCGCAGACCGCTGTCGCGCATATAGTCGAAGAGCATCGTAAACTCGTCTTTCCCGAACTTTTGCGCCATTTGGCTTATCGTCATTCCCTGGCAGTCGGGATAGGGATTTCCCGTCGTCGTCTTGACCCAGGAAAACTCTTCCTTTCCGTAGCGGCCGGAGATATATTTTTTAAGCATTTCGCGGTATTCGGGGTCGTCCATCAGCTTGACCCGCTCTTCGCGCGGCTTTGAAAGCTCCGCCTTGGGAATGAACATTTCGCTTAAAACGGTCGCCGACGCGGTGTAGGGGTAAACGTCGCAGTAGACCTCCGCGCCCCGCGCATTCGCCTCGTCTATCATGCGGAGGGTGTGGGTCACCTTGCCCCAGTTTTCATCCCTCGCGTAGGATTTGTGATGGGATATGACGGCGCGGACGCGCGCCGCCTCGGCTATTGAAATAAACTCCTTCACGGCTTTTATAAGGTCGTCGCCCTCGCTCCTTATATGCGAAGCTATGACGCCGCCGTATTCCGAAACGACCTTGGCGAGCTCGACGCCCTCCTGCGTGTCGGCGTAACAGCCGGGCGCGTAGAAGAAGCCGAAAGACATTCCGAGGCACCCGTGTTCAAGCGCCTCGCGGAGCCGTTTTTTCATCTCCTCCATCTCTTCGTCCGTCGGCGCGCGGTTCTCCATTCCCATGACCGAGCGGCGGAGCGAGCCGTGGCCCATCAGGACCGCCGTGTTGCACCCCTGCGGGAAATCGCGCGTTTTGTCGAGAAAGACCGCGAGCGACCGCCTCACGTCATACGAAAGCCCGACGCCCTCAACGACCTTCGTGAAATCCTCCGGCTTCGCGTCCTTTGAAATGGGGGCGACCGACTCTCCGCACTGCCCCGTGATGCTTGTCGTTATGCCCTGCTCGACCTTTTCGCGCTGTTCGGGAAGAAAGAGTATGCTTGAATCCGCGTGGCTGTGGCTGTCTATAAAGCCGGGGGTCACGCAAAGACCGCTTGCGTCTATCGTCTCGCAGCCGTCCCCGATATTCTTGCCTATTTTGACTATCTTTCCGTCCTTTACGGCGACGTCCGCAAGATAAGACGGAGACCCGGTGCCGTCGATTATTTTTCCGTTTTTAATGACGAGATCGTACATCAAAACGTTACCACCTTTCCGAATCTGCCGCCGTTCGACACGGCGTCGCGCACGACGACGTGCCCTCCGACGAGGACGTAGGAAAGCCCCTCGGCGCGGGCGTGGCAGTTATCGTAATCCGCCTTGTCGATTATTTTGTTCTCATCGAATATACATATGTCCGCGTCCATATTTTCCCAGATAAGACCTTTGCCCGAAAGCCCGTAGACCCTCGCGGGCATAGAGGTCATTTTGCGTATCATTTCGGGAAGAGTAGTTACGCCCATTTCGCGCACGTATCTGCCGAGCACCCTCGGGAAGGTGCCGCGCAGACGCGGATGATACTGTTTGAGCGCCGCGGCGTTGCCAGAGTCGGTGCATATCATGGCGCGCGGGTGCGCGAGCACCGTGCAGACGTCCTCCTCGCACATGGTGAAGAAGCAGGCGTAGCAGGATTTTTTACTGTCTCGAATAACGTCAAAAAGCGCGTCGTACTCGTCCGTGCCGCGCGCCGCCGCGATCTCCGGTATAGTCATTCCGTAACACTCCGGATAAGGGTTGTTCGCCGTCGTCTTGACCCACGAAAGCCCCTCGCCGTAACGGTCGATTATGTATTTTTTGAGCATATCGCGGTATTCTCGCCTGTCAAGCTCGCGGACTATCGTATCCGTCCCGCGCGCGTGCTCCGCCTTCGGGAAAAACATAGAGGAAAGTCCCGTATTTGAAGCGGTATAGGGATAGGCGTCGCAATATACGTCATACCCCCCGGCGTTTGCCTCATCTATCATACGGAGCGTATGGGTCACCTTGCCCCAATTTTCAGCCCTTCCGCTCGCCTTATGGTGAGATATGACGGCGCGGACGTTCGCCTTTTTCGCTATCGTTATGAACTCCGAGACCGCCTTTGCAAGGTCGTCCTCTTCATCTCTTATATGCGCGGCTATAACGCCGTTTTTCTCCGCGACGACAGAAGCAAGCTCCGCCGCCTCCTCCGTCGAGGCGTAACAGCCGGGCGCGTAATAAAGCCCGAAGGACATTCCCGGGCAGCCGTGAGCCATCGCCTCGCGAAGCTGTGCCTTCATCTGCTCCATTTCCTCGCGCGTGGGCGCGCGGTTCTCTATACCGACGACCGCGCGGCGCAGGGTGCCGTGCCCCATGAGCACGGCTGTGTTGCAGCCCTGCGGTATGTCGCGCGTTTTATCGAAAAAGCCCGCAAGAGTCTTTCTCATCTCGAACTCTTTTCCGCCCCAATCGGTATAATCGGCGGGGACGGCGTTCTTCGGCAGCGGCGCGACCGAGCCGCCGCACTGCCCCGCAATGCACGAGGTTATGCCCTGCTCGACCTTTTCGAGCTGTGCGGAATAGGCGACGATATTGGAGTCCGAATGGCTGTGGCTGTCGATAAAGCCCGGGGTGACGCAAAGACCGCCCGCGTCTATCGTCTCGCGGCCGTTCTCTATTCCCTTGCCTATTCTGACTATCCTGCCGTCCTTTACGGCGACGTCGGCAAAGTAAGAGGGAGAGCCCGTGCCGTCTATTATCTTACCGTTTTTTATGACTATATCGTACATTTACCTGTCCTCAAAGAGAATGACTTTGGCTTCTCTCTTTCCGTTATATACTGCGTTTTCGGCGACGACCTCGCCGTTTATTATGACGTATGAAAGCCCCTCGGCGCGGGCGTGGCAATCGTTGAAATCCGCCCTGTCGATTATCTTGTTCTCATCGAAAATGCATATATCGGCGTCCATGTTTTCCCAAATAAGCCCCTTCGTTTTGAGGCCGTAGACTCTCGCGGGCATAGAGGTCATTTTGCGTATCATCTCGGGAAGGGTAGTTACGCCCCTTTCGCGCACGTATCTGCCGAGTACCCTCGGGAAGGTGCCGCGGGACCTCGGATGATACGACTTCGCGTCGGGAGAGGGTATCGAGCCGTCGGTGCCTATCATGGCGCGCGGATGCGCGAGCACCGTCATAAGGTCCTCTTCGCACATGGTGAAATAGCAGGCGTTGCCGTCCATACGGCATTCCTTCATTATATCGAGGATGGTGTCTATCTCGTCCTTGCCATGCATTTTCGCTATCTCGGGAACGAAAAGCCCCTTATATTGAGGAAGCGCCTCGCAAGAGGTCACCTTGACCCAGCTGTAGTCGGTGCCCCAGAAATCCTCGTTCCACTTATGCATCTCGGCTCTGTAAGCGGGATCGTCCAGAAGCTTTATGAGCGCGTCGTTTCCGCGCGCAAGCTCCTTATTGGGAAGGAAGGTCGCGGCAAGGCTCGTGCTCGACGCGACGTAGGGATAAACGTCGCAGTATACCTCAAGCCCCTCGGCGTTCGCCTCGTCTATCATGCGCAGGGTGTGAGTGACCTTGCCCCAGTTTTCCATCGATCCCGCCGCCTTGTGATGGGACATGACGCCTCTTACCTTCGCCTGTCTTACTATCGAAATAAATTCCTTCGCCGCCTTGGCAAAGTCTTCCGCCTCGTCCCTTATATGCGCCGCGATAACGCCGCCGAACTCGGATACGACCTTCGCCATCTCGACGCATTCCTCGGTAGATGCGTAGCTTCCGGGCGCGTAGTAAAGCCCGAAGGAAAGCCCCAATGACCCGCGGGAAAGGCATTTTCTCAGAATAGCCTTCATCTTTTCAAGCTCCTCGGGCGTGGGCGCGCGGTTTTCAACGCCCATCACGGCGCGTCTTATCGTTCCGTGTCCCGTAAGCATGACGAGCCCGCTGCCGAGTCTGCGTTTTTTTATGACGTCGTAATATTTGTCGGCGTCCTTCTTTAAGTCGTATTCGTTGCCGAACTCCTCGTAATCCTTATACTCCTCGCGCTTCGCCGTCTTTGAGAGCGGGAAGTCGGAGCCGCCGCACTGGCCGCCGATGCTGACGGTTATTCCCTGCTCCGCCTTAACGTCCATATCCGGTCTTGAAAAGACCTGATGGTCGGAATGGCTGTGGCTGTCTATAAAGCCGGGCACGACGCAAAGCCCCGTCGCGTCTATCGTTTTTGCCGCGTCCGAAAGCCCCTTGCCTATTTTGACTATTTTCCCGTCCTTTACGGCGACGTCCGAAAAATAAGAGGGACTGCCCGTGCCGTCGATTATCTTTCCGTTTTTGATTATAAGATCGAACATTTTATTTCTTCCTCAAAACCTTTCCGCTTCTGCTTCCCGTGCAGACGCCGTGCCTTGCGGCCACCGTTCCGTTGAC
>JAFSVO010000121.1 GCA_017444965.1 Clostridia bacterium
AAAGTCAATAGCGGCATACTATTTTTGTATAATTTGTATATTGAATAGATATTTTTGGGGTTGTATAATTATGCTACAACGTTTTGCGAAAGCAAAGAAAGAGGTAATAAATATGAAGAATCTTATCAAAGTATTGGCCATCTCCATGGCGCTCGTAATGTTCGCGGGTCTTTTCGCCGCCTGCGGTAAAAAGACCGAAGCCCCCGCCGATACGAATGATGCCCCGGCGACCGACGCTCCCGCGACCGAAGCCGCCGAAGGCGGAGAACTTATTCTCGGCACCTCAGCCGACTATTCTCCGTTTGAGTTCATCATCCTTGACGACAAGGGCGAACAGCAGTACGTAGGCATCGACATCTCCGTCGCGGGCGTCATCGCCGAAGATATGGGCAAGACCCTTAAGGTCTCGAACATGGACTTTGACAGCCTTATGGCCGCTCTTTCCAAGGGCGACGTCGACATAGTCATCGCCGCTATCGAAGAGACCCCCGAAAGGCTCGAAGCCGCCGATTTCTCCAACCCCTATTATCAGGATAAGCCCGCGAAGGTCCTTATAAAGGCCGACAAAGCCGAGGCCTACACCTCTACCGACGCCTTCTCCGGCAAGTCCGTCGGCGCGCAGACCGGCACCACCAAGGCGAACCTCGTAGGCGACGAGTTTGAAGGCGCGAACCTTGTGGCTCTTGCCTCGGTAAACGACCTTGTCAACCAGCTCGTTTACGACAAGATAGACGCCATAGTCCTTGACGGCGCAGTCGCGGAACAGTACGCGGCAAGCAACGACGATCTCGTTATCGCCTCGGTCGAGCTTCCCGACGCGCTCCCCTACTGCATAGCCGTTCAGAAGGGCGATCCGAAGGGCCTTCTTCCCTCCATCAACGCGACTATCGAAAAGCTTCTCTCTAACGACTCCATCGCCGCTTTCAGCGAAGCCGCCGCGGCTGTTGCCGAAAAGGCGATCGACTGATCACAGATAAATATTATGATACAGACGTGTAAAGCTCTTCGGAGCTTTACACTTTCTGTTCCTTAAAGAAAGGGCATACTATGTGGTGGAGCAATTTATTCGCAGGGATGTCCCCCTCTAATTTTTTCAACTTTTCATTTCTGCCGAAATACGCGAGCTTTTTTATTCAGGGCGTTGAATACACCCTGCTGCTGTCGGTCGTTTCGGTGGCTATTTCCGTTATACCCGCGCTTATACTCGCGCTTATGCGCCTTTCCAAAAGCGGGATCGTCAGGACGATATCCGGCGCGTACATATCGCTGTTCCGTTCGACCCCTCTTATGGTACAGCTCTATATCATTTATTACGGCCTTTTCAGCCTGATCAGGATACCGTCTTACACGATACTCGGGTTTATAGACATAACCCGCTTTATCCCCGGCGTCGTCGCGCTGGCTCTCAATTCCTCGGCGTACGTTTCCGAGATATTCCGCGCGGGCATTTTAGCCGTCGACCAGGGGCAGATGGAGGCGGCGCGGTCGCTCGGCCTTTCCAAGTGGCAGGGCATGAAGTTCGTCGTGCTTCCTCAGGCGATAAAGAACATCCTCCCCGCCCTCGCAAACGAGCTCGTCACCATGGTAAAGGAGTCGTCGATATGCTCCGTTTTAGGTATGAGCGAGCTTATCTGGGGCGCCAAAACGGTCGCTTCGACGACGTACAAGACTCTTGCGCCTTACGTCCTCGCGGCTATCGTTTATTTTGCGATAAACTATCCCGCTTCAAAGGTAATAGAGGCGATAGAAAGGAGGATGCGCCGTGGCGACAGAAGGTAATCCCATAATAGACGTAAAAAAACTTACGAAAACGTACTGCGGCGGTAGGATCCGCGCGCTGACCGATTGCAGCCTTACCATCCGAAAAGGCGAAGTCGTCGTCATCGTCGGCCCTTCGGGGAGCGGCAAATCCACCTTTCTGCGTTCTTTAAACCTTCTTGAGACGCCGACGAGCGGTCAGATCATATTCGAGGGCACCGATATTTCCGACAAAAAGACGGATATAAACCTGCACCGTCAGCGCATGGGAATGGTTTTCCAGCATTTTAACCTTTTCCCGCATATGACGGTAATGGACAATCTTATCTTAGCCCCCGTCAAGGTCAGGCACGAGGATCCCGAAAAAGCCAAGGAAAGAGCGCGCGAGCTTCTGTCAAAGGTCGGGCTTTCAGACCGTGAAAGCGCCTATCCCATCCAGCTTTCGGGCGGGCAGAAGCAGCGTATCGCAATAGTCCGCGCCCTTTGTATGAACCCGGACGTTATGCTCTTTGACGAGCCGACGAGCGCGCTTGACCCCGAAATGGTCGGAGAGGTGCTTGAAGTTATGCGCGACCTTGCGAAGTCGGGCATGACCATGGTCGTCGTGACGCATGAGATGGGCTTTGCGAAAGAAGTCGGCTCGCGCGTTATATTCATGGACGGCGGAAAGATACTTGAAGACAAGCCCCCGAAAGAGTTTTTCGAAAACCCCGAAAACGAGCGTTTGAAGCTCTTCCTTTCCAAGGTCCTTTAAATTATCAAAACGCGTTCTTTTATCTTATTTTAAAAGGTCAAAAAACGGTTTTTGCCCGGGCGTTCACGCCCGGGCACTATATTTTCCGGTTTTTCCATTTTGTCACCTATTTTTGCCGCTCTATATATTGTGTGTTTTTGGCGTTTTAAACACATTGTATAGAAACGCTTGTAATTTCGGTCATTTTTGACAAATTTTAACAGCAAAATTATACGGATTGTTTTAAAATAAATCTTTACTTTTGTGTATATTCATTGTATACTGTACTTACATTGTGTTTTAGAGGTAATTGACTTGACTGATTTTTCCAGGACTTTGTCCTTGCTTCGAAAAGAAAAGAAAATAAGTCAAAAACGCGCCGCGGACGCCTTAGGCGTTTCGCAGGCTCTTTTGTCGCATTACGAAAACGGCGTGCGCGAGCCCGGCCTTTCCTTTGTCGTAAACGCGGCGAATTATTACCGCGTTTCGCTCGATTACCTTCTCGGCAGGACTATGCACCGCGGCGGAATGATCATTTCCGAGGACGATATGTCCGACATTTCGCGCGAAAAGGAAAACCTGCTTTCGACCGACGAATCGGCGGATCTAAACAAAAAGCTTCTGCTTAATTCGACCGCAATGCTTTACGATATACTGAGCGGGTCGGGCGACGACGTTTCGATAGGCAACGCCACAAAATACCTGTGCGCCGCGTATTATAAGGTCTTTCGCCTTATAAGTCTTAAGGACAAGGGCTTTATGCAGGAGGCGTTTTCCATACCGGAAGAGTATTTTTCCGAGCTGTTCGACGCGAAAATGAAAAAGTACGAGTTCAGGCTGCGCGCCGACACCTCGCCCGACGCCCGCTACGACGTTTCGATAGAAAAGCTTCAGAACGACTATCCGCAAATGGCGCCGGCGCTTTTCTCCGTCCTGCATTCGATATCGGAAGAGGTAAAAAAGGAAGCCGAATAAAAAGAAAAACCGCGGAACGGGGCGTCCATCCGGTCCGCGGTATATTTTTATAAAACAAAACCTCTTGATAAGCTCAAGAGGTTTTATTATTTAATTGAAGAAATTATGATGACCTATCGTTACGGTCAGGGGTCTGTTGCGGGATACCCAGCACGAGCGGACGTAAGTCGCTATAAAGTACATAGCGTTTCCGCAGGTGTTCGCGCCTTCAAGGCAAAGCTTCGCAGCGACGGTCGACTGATCGGTGGGCTCTCTGTAAAGCGTGCCGTTTCTTGCCGGCGTGAACTGCGTGCCGTTCTTTCTGTCAAGGACTACTTCCTTGACGGTGTTGGGGAACTGGCCGCTCTTTACGCGATTCAAAACAACGTTTCCGACGGCTATCTGCCCCTCTAAGGGCTCGCCGCGGCTTTCCGCGCTAATGATATGCGCGAGCCAGTAAAGATCCTCTTCGTTGTAGCGGGTCTCGGCGCTTTCGATAACGCCGCCCTGGGACCTTAAGTTGATCCTGCGCGTTTCCTGATCCCACAAAAGAGACATATTGAATATCTGAGCTAAAACTCTTACCGGCACTAAAACCGCGTCGTCGGTCACGACCGAGCCGCCGGCGATGTATATCGCCCTGCCGTTGGCTAAAATATAGGATTTTTGCGGAATGCAGCGGATGTAAAGCTCATCGCCGCGGGTGACGGTGATACCGCCGTTCTCCCACGCGTCGGTGCAGCCTAAGGCCACGCAGAAATCGTGAAGGGAAACGTAAGCCGCGCCGTCAACTATGGTCGGCTCGCTCGCAATCGCCATGGGCGCCGCGTCAAGCCAGATCTTCGTATTCCATTCGGATTGAGGGTCAAAAGCAACTTCTATTACTTCTACCGTTTCTTTTTCAAGTATCGCTTCTTCAACGACCTCGATCGTTTCTTTGGTTTCGGCGACCTGCTGACCCCCGTTGACGTCTCCGCCCGCCGCAAGCGACGCGACAGGTACGAACAGCATGACCGAGCAAAGCAGAAGCGCCGAAACGCGCCTTATTGAAATCAAAAATTTCACTCCCTGAAAAAAAGTCTGTAACTAAATTGTAACCAATTGTTACTTTTATAATACCACTTTTTTTCAGTTTGTCAATACATTTTTGTTACAGATTTGTAATTTTTTCAATAATAAAAGTCATGATCCCCAATGCTTTTACAAAAAACGCGATTTTCCACAATCCATTTTTGAGCCGTCGATATCTTGGGGTTGAAGAAATAAAGGCAGGTTTCGGCGACGTTTTCCCCGGCAAGACAGCGCCGCGCCGCGTCTACGCTTTCGGCGGTCGGCTCGACGTAAACCGTGCCTAAAGCTGCCGGCGTGAACTGCGTGCCGTAATTGTCGTCAAATATCACGCCGTAAACGGTATCGGGAAAATCGGGGCTTTTCACTCTGTTTAAAACGACGTTGCCCACGGCTATTTTGCCCTCCATCGGCTCGCCCGCGCTTTCTGCGCTTATTATTCTTGAAAGCCAGTAAAGGTCGTCCCGCGTTTCCCCCGTTCCTGCGCCGTTCGCGCCTGCCGCGCCGCCGAAGCAGACGGCGCGCCGCGAGCCGTCCCATGCCACGCTTTTGTCAAAGATGACGCCGAGGCTTCTCGCCAGAACGTAAAACGCACCTTTTTCAATAAAGCACGGATACTTAACGTTTATCCCCTGCTCGAAAATGAACAAAACGCTGCTTTTGTCCTTAAAGACCGCCACCGTGTTTTCGCCCATAACGACGGCGCTTCTCGTCTTTTTGTCCCATCCTACGTTTATACCCCTCTCCCTGCAGAAGTCGCGGAGCGGGATATACGACACGCCGTCTTTAAGCACGGCTCTGCAAGCCGACCTCACGCCTTCGACGTAAACGGCGGCGTCGGACGCGCGCGCGGGCGGCGCGAACGTAAAAATAAGTATAGTTAAAGCCGTAAAAAGGCCAAGCGCTCTTTTCACCTTAAAAACCTCCCTTAATGCGATTTTAAACGCGTTTTTCACGCCTTTCAAGCGAAAAAGAATGGTAATTTTTGCGGAAAAAACAGGAAAAACGCGCAAAAGTCCTGCAATATCGGGCGTTTTACGCGTTTTTTATCTTTGCCGTTTCACCGTTATTTTCCTTTTCGCATAAAGCCGAGACAGGCTTCATAAAGTGAAAATGAGGTGAAAAAAGCATGTCTTCCGCACTTTCCGCTTTAGACGGTCTTTCGCTAAGTGAAGTCAAGGCTTCGAGAAAAGAGCACGGCTCGAACGCCATAACGCCGAAAAAACGCAGATCCTTTTTAAGTCTTTACGCCGACGCGTTCGGCGATCCTATAATAAAAATACTCTGCGCCGCGCTATGCGTGAATATCCTCTTTTCCTTCAGGGGAGAGGGGTGGTTTGAGACGGTCGGCATCGCGCTTTCGGTGTTTTTGTCTTCTTTCGTTTCGACCCTGTCGGAATACGGAAGCGAAAGCGCGTTTATAAAGCTGCAGAAGGAAGCCGCGAAAAACAAGGCGAGAGTCAAGCGCGAGGGCGTGCTTTTTGAACTGCCGTGGGACGATCTTGTCTGCGGCGACGCCGTCTTTTTATCCGCGGGCGACATGATACCCGCCGACGGCGTTTTGATCTCGGGCGAGCTTACGGTCGATCAGTCTTCGGTAAACGGCGAAAGTGCGGAAAAAAGAAAAACTCCGCGCGCGGGGCGTTCCGTCGGCACTCATTCGGAAAACGCGCTTTTCCGCGGGACGGTCGTCACGGGCGGCGAGGGCGTTATGCGCGCGACCGCCGTCGGCAACAATACCGTCTTCGGGCAGATGGCGGCTTCTCTTTCGGAACAGCCGAGGGAAAGCCCGCTTAAAAAACGGCTTTCGGGTCTTGCCGCCACGCTCAGCCGCATAGGCTACGTTTTTGCCGCCCTTATCGGCTTGTCCGACCTTATAAGCCGGATAGTGCTGAAAAACGCCGGGAACACGCAGATGATGCTCGCCGAGATCTCGTCACTTCCCGTTATGTGCGAGCATATCCTTCACGCCCTGACCCTGTCGATAAGCATCGTTATTATGGCTGTGCCCGAAGGCCTTCCGATGATGATAACAGTCGTGCTTTCGGGCAATATGTTCAAAATGCTCCGCGACAAGGTCATGGTCAGAAAGCTTTCGGGGATAGAGACCGCGGGCTCTATGAATATTCTTTTCACCGACAAAACGGGCACGCTGACGTGCGGAAAGCCGGTCGTGCTCGGCGTCGTCACCTCCGACTTCGAGGGGATTTCGGGCATCCCCGCGCCCTGCGCGCGCGTTATGTATACCTCGGGCTTTTTAAACACCTCGGCAAGACTTGCGCGAAAGACAGCCGTTTCGGGAAACGCCACCGACCGCCTTTTGCTTTATCACGCGCGTTCTCTGCCCCCCTGCGCCCTTCCGGAAAGAGAAGATTTTATCCCCTTTTCGTCCGAAAACAAGTACTCGGCGGCGAAAGCGGGCGGAAGGGTTTATATAAAAGGCGCGCCCGAAAAGCTGCTTCCCTTTTGCCGTACCTGCAAGAGCAAAAACGGCGCGGTACTTCCGTTCGAGCGTTCGCGCCTCATCGAAAACCGTATAAAAAGCGAGGGCGCGTCGGGCAACAGGACTCTTATGATATGTACCGCGGACAGTATGCCCGAGGGCGCGCGCCTGCCCGATATGTGCTTTGAGGCGCTCGTTATTATAGGCGACGACCTGCGGCGCGACGCCAAAGCCGCGGTAAGCTCACTTAAAAGCGCCGGCGTTAAGGTCGTTATGGTCACGGGAGACAACCGCGACACGGCTTTGAGCATCGCCGAAAAATGCGGTATCGCGGAAAAGAACGCCGCCGTTTTATCGGGAGAAGAGCTTGAGGCGTTAAGCGACGAAGAGATATCCCGCCTTTTGCCCTCGCTCGCCGTCGTCGCGCGGGCTCTGCCGGGCGACAAAAGCCGCCTCGTTAAAATCGCGCAGTCAAAAGGCATGGTGTGCGGGATGACGGGCGACGGCATAAACGACGCGCCCGCCTTAAAGCTCTCCGACGTCGGATTCGCGCTTGGCGGCGGCGCAGACGTTGCAAAGGACGCGGGGGATATAATAATAACCGACGACAACATATCGTCGATAAGCCGCGCCCTGCTTTACGGGCGGACGATACTTCGCAGCATAAGGCGTTTTATAGTCTATCAGCTTACAATGAATATGTGCGCCGTCGGCATTTCCCTTTTAGGTCCTTTTATAGGAATAGACACGCCCGTCACCGTCGCGCAGATACTTTGGACAAATCTTATAATGGACACTCTCGCGGGGCTCGCGTTTTCGGGCGAGCCGCCTCTGCCCGAGTATATGACGGCTCCGCCCGAGCGCTTTGACACGCCCCTTCTTACCGCCGGTATGAAAAGGCAGATAGCCGCGACGGCTCTCTTTTCCATCGCCCTGTGCGCCGCCTTTTTAAAGCTTCCCGCCGTGCGGCTGCTGTTTCCCGGCGTGCGCGAATACTACACCGGCTTTTTCGCCCTTTTCATTTTTACCGGGATAGCGGGGGCTTTCACCGCGAGGAGCGAAAAGATAAACGTCTTTTCAAACCTCTCGAAAAATCCGACCTTCCTTTTGGTCATGACCGCCGTTTTCACCGTACAGATAGCCCTTATCTATTTCGGCGGCGCGACCTTCCGCGCCTTCGGGCTTACTCTTTATCAGTTTCTTTTCGTGCTCGGGCTCTCTCTCTCACTCTTTATATTCGACCTTTTGCGCAAGCTGTTGCTTTTATATTTTAAGCGTGATAAAATACAATAAAAAAAGAGGGGGCTTTTTATGAGATATTTTACCGTCGACGCCTTTACCGATTCTCTTTTTTCCGGAAACCCCGCGGGAATATGCCTTTTGGACGAACCTCTGCCCGATAAGCTCATGCAAAGGATAGCCGGCGAAAACAACCTGCCCGAGACCGCCTTTATAATGAAAAAAGACGGAAAATGGAGCATACGCTGGTTTACCCCCGCGTTTGAAATGGACCTTTGCGGGCACGCGACGCTGGCGTCCGGCTTCGTCGTGCTTGAGCTTCTGGAAAAAGGACTGCCCTTCGTCGAATTCAGCTCGGCAAGCGGCCCTCTTCGCGTAGCGCGCGACGAAAAGGGCTATACGCTCGACTTCCCCTCCCGTCCGCCCGTGCCGGTGCCCGTCGACCCGCGGCTTTCCGCGGCGCTCGGCGCAGAGGCGCTTGAATGCGCCCTTTCGCGCGACCTTATAATACTTGTAAAGGACGCGGAGACGGTCAAAAACCTGTCCCCCGACTTCGCCCTTTTAAGAGAGATAACCGGCTGCGCGGGCTTCGTGCCCACGGCGGAAGGATCAGACTGCGATTTCGTTTCAAGATACTTCGACCCGAACGACGCGATAATCGAAGACCCCGCCACCGGCTCGGCGCACTGCTCTTTGATACCCTTCTGGAAAGAAAAGCTTAACAAAACCGAATTCTGCGCCCGGCAGTTATCCGCGCGCGGCGGCACGCTTTACTGCCGCGACGCGGGCGACCGCGTGTTCATAACCGGCAACGCCCTTTTATATCTTGACGGAACTATGCACGTTTAAACTGATATAATAAAGCAAGCGGTAAAGCGTTGAGCTTTACCGCTTGTTCTGTATTTAAAACAGTTATGCTTGAAATACCGTCTCTCCCGCTTTGACGGTCGCTTCGACCTTTACCGAACGAAGGTCTTCGGGGCGAACGGCGAGCGGGTCCGCGGAAAGAATTACGAGGTCGGCGTCCATACCGGGCGCGAGCGCGCCTTTTTTATTTTCTTCAAAATAGGAATAGGCGGCGTTTACCGTCACGGCGCGAAGCGCGTCGTAAACCGATATCGCCTCTTCGAAGCGGACGCCGCTTTTGGTCGTGCGGCAGGCGGCGCACCAAAGCGTCTCGAGCATATCGGGCTCTATGACGGGCGCGTCCTGATGAAATGTGAAGGGAAGCCCGAGCGCGAGCGCCGACGCCGCGGGGCTGCAGTGCGACGCGCGCTCTATGCCGAGATTTGCGAGGTGAACGTCGCCCCAGTGGTAGACGTGCGCCGCGAAAAAGGAGGGGATGACGCCTAAATCAGCGGCGCGCTCAAGCTGATCCCGGCGCATGAACTGCGCGTGGATTATAACGGGACGAAGCTCGCGGAAACGGGGCGTTTTTTTCTCGGTCGCCTCGGCGCAGCGCAGAAACTGCTCTATCGCGGCGTCGCCGTTGCAGTGGCAGAGGACCTGAAGGCCCGCTCCCGCCGCCTCCTCCATAGCGCGCGTAAGCCACTCGTCGCGAACGTTCGGGCGATAGCAGTCGCCGTCGATATAGGGCTTCGACATCCAGGCGGTGCGCAGCTGAGGCGAGCCGTCCGCAAATGATTTTTGGGATATAAGATGAAGCTTTTTCCCCGTATCCTCGGGACGGTAAAGCGAAAGCAGCTCGTCGCGGTCGGAAAATGACACGTTCCCGAACACGTCGAGGAAAAGCCCGCCCTCGTCGTAAAGCATTTTATACGCTTCCAGCCTGCGGCGGGTCAAAAAGCCGTCCTGCGCCGTCGTTATGCCGAAAGAGGCGTACCTTTTCTGCCCCGCGGCAAGGGCGTTTTTTATCTCTTCGGGCGACGCGGGAGGCAGTTTTTCGGTATAGAAAGAATAAGCGCTCGCCTCGAATACGCCGTTCGGCTTTCCGTCTTCTCCGCGCAGTATGCGCCCGCCCTTGGGGTCGGGCGTGTCGGGCGTTATCCCGAAGAGCCTCATCGCTTCCGAATTCATAAGCCCCAAATGCCCCGTCGTATGGGATATGCAAAGGGCGTACCCCGGCGCCAGCGCGTCTATCTCGGAAAGCGTAAGGTGCCGCCCGCCCGGGAGAAGGCTGTTGTCGTAGCCGCGCATTTTTAAAAACGAGCCCGGCTCTATGCGCTTTTCTTTTATATAATCGCGTATCCTTTGCGTTATCTCGTCAAGGCTTTTCGCGCCGTAAAGGCGGCATGAAAAAAGATTTAAAGAATAAGACGTGAGGTGGCTGTGCGCGTCGATAAAGCCGGGGAGCAGCGCTCTGCCCTCAAGGTCGAAAAGCTCGGCGTCGGGCGCGAGCGCAAGCATCTCGTCTTTTTTCCCTACGGCGGTTATTTTTCCCCCGTCGGTCAGCAGAGCGTCCGCATAACGCGGCTCGGTCATGGTAAGTATGGGGCCGCCGTAATAAAGCTTTTTCATAACCGTTTTATCCTTTCGTATGGCGTTTGCCGGTCTTTCATCTGAAAACGGAAAGCGCCGAAAGCGCTTCGCGCCCGAGCGTTTCGAGCTTGTCGTCTTCATACCTTCCCTCAATGCTCATTCGCAGGTCGTAGCCGATTTCCGAAAGCGCGTTTTTAAAAGGCGTGTAATCGTGCCCTTGATCCGGCGCGGGCATCCTGCGGTCTGATGGGTTAGATATATGAACGTGAGCAAGATACCCTTTCGCCGAGAGAAGTCCCGAAAGCCCCTCGCCCGTTTGGCTCATATGATAGTAATCCGCAAGCAGCCGGACGTTTTTATGGTCTACGGCTTTTACGACGGCAAGTCCCTCGGAAACCGTATTTATAAAATTGGTCTCTTCAAACCTGAGCGGCTCGAGTGCCAGCGTTATCCCGTGCGTCTTCGCCTTTTCGCCCATTTTAAAAAGAAGCTCGCAGAACTGACCGTTCGCGCGTTCTTTTGAAAAGCCGTCGGGTATCCTCCTCGCGCCGCCCGAGCCCACGACCGCCGTTTTTACGCCTATCGCCTCGGCTCTGTCGAGCACTTTAGCCGTCCATTCGAGCGCGCCTTTTATATCCGCGTCGGGACCGGTCAAGCGGTGTTCGCTGTTTTTGAAAAAAACGCACCCCGTCTCGGGTTTAAAGGCGGGGTCGGACGCGACAGCAAGCGCGTCTTTAAACTCCGCATCCGAAAAGGACGCCAAAGTCGCGAGATAGGTTTCCCAATAATCAAAGCCCGCGAGCCTCGCTTTTTCGGCAAGGCGCACGCCGCAGCAAACGCCTATCTTCATTTTCATTTCTCCTTTAAAAACCCCCGGCGCAAATTAAACAATCCGTATACAAAAATAACTTAAAAAACTCAAAATATTCGTCCGGTTAATATATTACAAATTATTAAATCGTGTAAGATAAACGGTTTTCAACATTTTCAACAGATTTTTCAACAGTAAATTATTCATTTTACGCGTTTTGGGGGTAAACAATCCGTATTCTTCAGGCGTCGCGATCGAGCGAACGGTACTGTACCGCCTCGGCGATATGCTCGCCGGTTATGTCGGGCGAGCCCTCAAGGTCGGCTATCGTGCGCGACACTTTAAGTATCCTGTCGTACCCTCTCGCGGAAAGAGAAAGCCTGTCGAACACGGCGCGCAGTATCTCCTGCCCGCGCGCGTCGGGCGTGCAGAAGCGCCCTATAAGGTCGGGCGTAAGCTGCGAATTGACCGTTATGCCGATATCCTTATATCTTTCCTTTTGTATCTCGCGCGCTTTAAAAACGCGCTCCCTTATAAACGCCGAGCTTTCGCCCTTTTTGCGCTTCTCAAGATCCTCAAAAAGCACGGGCGACACGTTTACGTGCAGGTCTATCCTGTCAAGCAGCGGGCCCGATATGCGTTTTCTGTATTCTCTTATCTGATTTACCGTGCAGGTGCAGGCCTTCGTCGGATGTCCGAAAAAGCCGCAGCGGCATGGGTTCATCGCGCACACGAGCATAAACCTGCTCGGGAAGGTGCAGGTGCCCGACACCCTCGTTATGGTGACGACGCCGTCCTCAAGCGGCTGGCGGAGCGACTCTAACGTGTCGCGCGAAAACTCGGGCATTTCGTCAAGAAACAGGATGCCGTTATGCGCGAGGGATATCTCGCCCGGGCGCGGGCGCGTGCCGCCGCCCGTAAAGCCGAACTGGGAAACGCTGTGATGGGGCGACCGTACGGGACGGCTCCTTAAAAGCGCCTGACCCGCGGGCAGAAGTCCCGCCGCCGAATATATCTCTGTGCACTCAAGCGCCTCTTTTTCCGTAAGATAAGGCATAATGGACGGAAGCCGCTTTGCCATCATGCTTTTCCCGCTGCCCGGCGCGCCGATAAGAAGAGTATGGTGAAAGCCCGCCGCGGCAAGGGTAAGCGCGCGTTTGGCGTTTTCCTGCCCGACCACGTCGGCGAAATCCAAAAGCGCCTCGTATTCCGGCACGAATGGCTCGGACCTTTGCGGGGTTATAAGCTCTTTCCCCCTTAAGTGCATTTCAAGCGAGCGCACGTCCTTTACGGGGTAGACGTCTATCCCGTCGACGAGCGCCGCCTCGGGCCCGTTCGCCTCGGGCACGAAAATGCTTTTAAAGCCCTCTTCCTTCGCCTTTACCGTCATCGAAAGGACGCCGTTCGCGTGGCGCAGTCTGCCGTCTAAGGACAGCTCGCCTATCATGCAGGAATCCTCCGGCGGCGCGGGAAACTGCTCGGACGCGCAAAGTATCGAAACGAGTATGGGCAGGTCGTAAATAGGCCCCTCCTTGCGAAGCTCGCCGGGCGCTAAGTTTACCGTTATCCTGCCCAAGGGGAACTGATACCCGCTGTTTTTTATCGCCGAACGGACTCATTCGCCCGACTCCTTGACGGACGCGTCGGGAAGCCCGACGACGTCAAAGCGCGGAAGCCCGCGCGAAACGTCCGCCTCGGTCTCTACCATATACCCTTTAAGTCCGAAAAGACCGCAGGAATGGATCCTTTTTACCATACGCCCTCCTATTTTTTGGCTGTCGCCGCCAAAACGTATACCTCTTTCGCGCCGTTGTTTTTAAGCGTCCTCGCGCATTCGCTCGCCGTGGCGCCCGTTGTCAGGATATCGTCGACTATAAGCACGGTCTTGTTTGAGACGTCGCCCTTAAAGCCTATCGAATCCGAAACGTTCGCGCGTCTTTCGGCAGGGGCAAGCCCGTACATCGGCTTTGTCCTGCGCGTTTTGAAAAGCGCCTTCCCGGCCGGCACGCCGGTTTTTTCCGAAACCCTTTTTGCGAGAAGAAAAGCGTGATCGTAGCCCTTTTTAAATACCTTTATTCTTGACGAGGGCGGCGACACGATAAGGTCCGCCTTTATACCGGCGTTTTCCCATATATCCGCCATTTCTCCCGCGAAATAATCCGCGTAGCTTTTAAAGCCGTAAAACTTGTACCTGAGTATCGCCGACCTTGCGGCGCCCGAATAATGAAACGCCGCGTACGCTTTCTCGTAATAGGGCTTTTTCGCGGCGTACGGCGCGCCGCAGTATTTCAGCGATTTTTTGCATCCGTCGCAGATATGCTCTTCATTTTCTTTCAAAAGCTTTTGGCAGAATACGCATTTGGGAGGAAAGAGAAGCGCGAGGATACGGTTCAAAGCCCTTTGAGACGGCGTTTAAAGGCGCCGTACCTTTTCGCGCTTTGCGAAGTCTTAACCATAACGTTCAGCATATCCTCTCTTCCGCATATCACCAAAAGCTCTTTCGCGCGCGTGACCGCCGTATATAACAGATTTCTCACAAGAAGTCTTTGCGGACAGTCGAATACGGGAATAACGACCGCTTTGTACTCGCTGCCCTGCGATTTATGCACGGTGACGGCGAAGGCGTGCTCGAGCTCGGACAGCTCGGAATAGGCGTACTCCGAGCTTTTGCCGTCAAATACCACCGTGACCGTTTTTGCGCGCTCGTCCACGCGGGCTATCGTGCCCGTATCGCCGTTGAAGACGCCCGCGCCCGTCTGCCCGCGCGCGTCGTCCGCCCACTCGCGCTCGTAATCGTTTTTTATCTGCATGACTCTGTCGCCGAGCCTGAAAGACGCGCCTCTGTATTTTACCTCGGGCTTTCCCTCCGCCGGGGGATTGAGCTTTTCCTGCAAAAGCGCGTTCATGCTTTCCGTGCCGCAGGTATTTCGCCTGCTCGGACAAATCACCTGTATTTCCGACGGCTCTATCCCGAATTTCTCGGTTATCCTGCCGCATAAAAGGTCAGCCGTCATCTTCGCCGTGCTTTGCGCCGTGCGGCACGCCGAAAAGTAAAAATCCTTTTCGTTGCCGTAAAGGTTGGGCGTCTCGCCGCGGTGTATCTTGTGGGCGTTGACTATTATATCGCTCTTCTGCGCCTGCCTGAATATCTCGGTAAGCTTGACGAAGCATACCTCTCCGCTTTCAAGCAGATCGCAGAAAAACCTGCCGGCGCCCACCGGCGGCAGCTGATCGCCGTCGCCCACCAAAACGAGCCTTGCGCCCGGCTTTAAAGCGTCTAAAAGCGAGGCGCTCATGAAAAGGTCCATCATGGACGCCTCGTCGACTACGACCACTTCGTAAGGAAGGGGATTCTGCGCGTTTCTTTTAAAAGACATCTCGCCGCTCTCGTCGGGCGACGTTTCAAGCAGTCTGTGAAGCGTTTTCGCCTCTCTTCTGCATATCTTTCCCATTCTGTCCGCCGCCCTGCCCGTCGGCGCGGCAAGTCCCGTCAGATAGCCGCAGGCGTCGAACATATTTATAAGGGTCAGAAGCGCCGTCGTTTTTCCCGTGCCGGGGCCGCCGGTTATTATCGACACGCCGTGCTCGAAGCACTGTAAAATAGCTTCGCGCTGAAGGGGCGCGTAGGTCATCCCGCTTTCCTTCTCCTCTTTTTCAAGAAGCTTTAAAAGGCCGCGCGGCGGCTCGACTTTCATCGATATAAGCCTTCTTACGTTTCTCGCCGCCGAGGTTTCCCACCCGTACACTCTTGAAAGGTAGCACGCGTCTGTGCCGCCAACGTCTTCTCTTACTATCCTGCCGCGCTCGCAAAGCTCGGACAGAGGCAGGTCGAATCTTTCCTTTTCCGCGCCGCAAAGCTCGGACGCCGCGGCAATAAGCTTTTCCGCGGGAAGAAATACGTGACCGCTCTGCAGATTGAAATATAGCTCGTAAAGAAGCGCCGCGCAAAGCCGCACGAAGCTTTCCCCGTCTATGCCGAGGTCGGACGCCAGCCTGTCCGCGTCATGAAAAGAAAGCCCGAAGGGGTCTTCGCACAATATATACGGGTCGTCGCACAAAACGCTTACCGCGTCGCCGCCGAAGCGTTTGAAAAGAGGCGCGGCAAAATCCTGGGGAAGCCTGTGCGCAGCCAGAAACTCTATGACGGCGCGCAGGACCCCCGCTTTTAAATAGTTCTGCTGTATGCCGAGAGCGCGGCTAAAACTTATGCTGCGTATTTTCGTAAGCTCACGCGGGTTCGACGCTATTATCTCGAAGCTTTTTTCGCCGAAGCGCTCGACTATCATAAGCGCCGTCTTCGCGCCTATCCCCTTGACGGTGCCGGCGGCAAGATACTCGTATATAGCCGAAACCGCGGTGGGCATCGCCCGCTCGTATTCGGCGACCGAAAACTGCCTGCCGTACTGCGGATGCATAATAAACTCGCCGCCGGCGTTTATATATTCGCCCGCGCCGAGTCCCGGCATATTGCCGACGGCGGTTACCGTTTCACCGTCGTTCGTTTTTATCCGCGCCACGGTATATCCCGTCTGTTCGTTTTTAAAAACTACGGACGATACCTGACCCTCGAGTCTGTTTTCTTCCATTCTGCACCGTTTAAATCGGTGAGAGCTTTTCGGCTCTCACCGTAATTTTACGCTTTATGCCATTTGACGCCCTGCGGCGTGTCTTCAAGGATGATGTCCTGTTCTTTCAAAAGATCTCTTATCCTGTCCGCCTCTTTGAAATCCTTCGCCTTTCTTGCCGCCTGTCTGTCGGCTATCAGCTTTTCTATTTCGGCGTCCGCCCCATCCTTCTTTTCGGGCGCGTCGCCTATGCCCAAAACGCCGCAAAGCTCGTTTAAAAACGCGTCGGCTTTTTCGGCGTAAGCCTTCGTTACCGTCTTTTCGGCGCAGACGGTGTTTATATCTCTTACCGCCTCGAAAACAGCGGCGACGGCGTCGGCTGTGTTCATATCGTCGTCCATAGATTCGCAGAACTTGCGTCTGTAGGTTTCAAATCCCTCTTCCGAGCGCTTTTCCGCTTCGGTTTCCCCGCCGTCGTTCCCGTTTTCCTTTAAAAATCGGACACTCCCAAGCGCCGCGTTAAGCCTCGCGAGCGCCGACTTTGCCTGAGAGAGCGACTCCTGCGAATAATTGAGCGGGCTTCTGTAATGAGCCGAAAGCATAAAGAATCTTATCGCGTCGTAACCGTATACCTTCGCCGCGTCGCGCACGGTGAAGAAGTTGCCGAGCGATTTGCTCATTTTCTGATTGTCGATATTTAAAAACGCGTTATGCAGCCAGTATCTCGCGAAGGGCTTGCCGCTGCAGCATTCGCTCTGCGCTATCTCGTTTTCGTGGTGCGGGAAGCAGAGGTCGATACCGCCCGAATGTATATCTATCGTCTCGCCCAGGTATTTTCTCGCCATAGCCGAGCATTCGATATGCCAGCCCGGTCTGCCCTTTCCCCACGGTGAATCCCAGCTCGGCTCGCCGGGCTTCGCCGCCTTCCAAAGCGCGAAATCTATAGGGTCTTCCTTCTGTTCGCCGACGGCTATCCTCGCGCCCGACTCAAGCTCGTCTATCGGCTGATGGGAAAGCTTGCCGTATTCTTTAAAAGACCTTGCGCGGAAATAGACGTCGCCGTTCACCTCATAGGCGTGTCCCTTTTCCTCAAGCGTTTTTACTATGTCGATTATCTCGGCGATATTCTCCGTCGCTCTCGGATGGACGCTCGCCTCGTGGATGCCGAGCCCGCGCGCGTCGGTAAAATACTCTTTTATATATCTTTCGGCGATGACGTCGTAGGTCGTGTTTTCCTCGTTCGCCTTTTTGATGACCTTGTCGTCTATATCGGTGAAGTTCTGAACGAAGGTCACCTTATATCCTCTGTACTCAAAATAGCGGCGGAGCACGTCGAACATTATAAAGGGGCGCGCGTTGCCTATATGAAAGAAGTTATATACCGTGGGGCCGCAGGAATACATTTTTACCTCGCCCGGCTCAAGCGGCACGAACTCCTCTTTTTTTCTTGTGAGCGTGTTGTAAAGTTTCATGTCAATTCTCCTTTTTGGAAAGACTGCCTTTTAAAACGTGACCGTTTCTTATAAAATAATCGACGCAGGAAACAAGCGACAAAAGCGTCATAAGGAACACGCAGAGCCACTGCAGAGTAGCTTTCCCGAACAGTACGGGGTGGTTGTCCCAGAAGAAGAGCATAAGCGCTATCGAAACGCATTGTGTAAACGTCTTGAGCTTTCCCGATATGCCCGCCGCTATAACTATGCCCTTGGTCGCGGCTATCATGCGTAAAGACGTCACGGCGAACTCTCTGCCTAAAAGCAGAGTCGCCGCCCAGACGGGTATCTCGCCGCGCGCGACGAAAACGAGCACCGCCGCCATGACTAAAAGCTTATCCGCGAGCGGGTCGAAAAGCTTGCCGAAATCGGTTATCTGATTATACCTTCTGGCTATTATCCCGTCCGCCGTATCGGTTATCGCCGCCGCGATGAAAACTATCATCGCGGCGATATTCCTATCGCGCCCCGCGAAAAGCAAAAACACGGGGACTAAAGCTATCCTTATAAGAGTAAGTATATTCGGTACCGTCATTATCGTTCCTCCGTATATCCCGTAAGATCGCACGCGTCAAATCCCGTTATCCTGACGCTCACGATATCCCCCTCGGATACGTTCCGACCCGTAAAAGTTACCTCTCCGTCGACGTCGGGCGAATCCATATAGCTTCTGCCGCGGTATTCCCCGTCCGCGCCGCCGGTGCACAGCACCTTAAGCGTTTTGCCGACGAGCGACCGGGACCATTCGTCCATTATCCGCTCCTGCAGCCCGTAAAGGATCTCTCGGCGCTTTTCTTTTATTTCGTCGGGTATCTGACCCGTAAACGACGCCGCGGGCGAGCCCTCCTCCCGAGAATAGGCGAAAACGCCGGCTCTTTGAAGCTTATACTTACGCATAAAATCGCAAAGCTCCTCAAAATCCTTTTCCGTTTCGCCGGGGAACCCGACTATAAGGCTCGTGCGTATAACGGCGTCCGGCATAAGCTCTCTTATTTCCGAAACCGTCCTTTTGACAGCGTCCGACCCGCCGCGCCTGTTCATCCTTTTCAGTACCCGGTCGCTTATATGCTGAATGGGTATGTCAAAGTAATGAAGTATCTTCGGCTCGCGCGCGCAAAGCTCGAAAAGCTCGCGCGTGCACTCGTCGGGATAAAGGTAATGAAGCCTTATCCACTCGACGCCGTCAATTTTGCAAAGCTCGGACAAAAGCTCCGGAAGCGCTTTTCTGCCGTAAATATCCGTTCCGTATCTCGTTATGTCCTGCGCTATGACGAGAAGCTCGCGCACGCCGCGGGACGCGAGGCGCCGCGCCTCTTCCGTAATATCTTCGATACGGCGGCTGCGGTACCTGCCGCGGATATAGGGGATCACGCAGTAAGAACATCTGTTGTCGCACCCCTCGGCGATACGCAGATACGCCGAATAAGAAGGCGTTAAAAGCGTCCTTTCGCCCTCAAGCGGCGCGTCCTCGGGCGGCGGCGCGCTTTCAAAGCGCGTTCCCGAAAGCGCTTTTTCGACCGCCTCGCATATATCCGAATAGGCGCCCGTTCCCAAAACGGCGTCAACCTCGGGCAGTTCCTTTCGGAACTCCGCACCGTAGCGCTGCGAAAGACAGCCCGCAACGATAAGGGCGCGCAGCTTCCCCGTTTTTTTAAGCTCGGCAAGCTGCAGTATCGCCTCTATGCTCTCGCTTTTCGCACTGTCAATAAAGCCGCACGTGTTGACGACGGCGGCGTCGGCGCTCGCGGGGTCGTCCGTTACGGAAAAGCCGTTTTCTTTGAGTTTATGTATCATCTGCTCGGAGTTTACGAGGTTTTTCGCGCATCCGAGCGAAAGCATATATATTTCAGCTTTCTCCATATTTTTCACGGTACGCGCGGACGGCTTTATCTATCTCGCTCCACGAAAAGCCGCGCCTTTTGAGCTTTGCCGCCGCCTTTTCCCTTTCTTTTCCGTCGTGAACGTCTTTGCAAAGCTTTCCGAACAGCTCGCAAAGCGCGTCTTCGTCCGTTTCAAAGCCGGAGAGCGCCTCCTCCTTTATCTCGGGGGATAGCTTATGCTCCGAAAGCTTTCTTTCTATCCTTTCCTTTCCGTAGCCCCGCCTTACGCACTCGCGGACGAGAGACGCCGCAAACTCGGAGTCGTTAAGATAGGAAAGCTCGCGCAGTCTTTCGACGGCGTATTCCGCGTCCTCGGGCGAAAAGCCCTTTTCAAGCAGCTTATCAAAAAGCATGCGCGAGCTGCGGTTGCGGTAGTTTAAAAGCGCCGCCGCGCGCGAAAGCGCGGCGTTCTGGCTTTCACTTGACATCGTCGTCCTCGAAATCGTCGGCGAACACTTCTACGCCGGCGCCCTTCGACGCGGGCGCTTTCGGCGCGGCGGCGCGCTTTTCCTCAGCCTTCGGCTCTTCCTTGCGCTCGCCCGGCTGAAGCTTTTCGCGAATAAGCTTTTCGAGCTTTGCCGCCTCGGCTTCGTTAGTCTTGAAATAGTCCTTTAAAGCGTCTCTGCCCTGAACGCGGACGTCGCCGTAGGACATCCACGCGCCCGACTTCTGAATGAAGCCGAACTTGATGCCGAGATCTATTATCTCGCCCACCTTCGAAATGCCTTCGCCGTACATCATATCGAACTCCGCCTCTTTGAA
>JAFSVO010000122.1 GCA_017444965.1 Clostridia bacterium
ACAAAGCGGACGTCATCCTCAAGGTAAAAGAGCCCCTCTTCAATTCCGAAAAGGGCAAGCACGAGGTCGATATGATGCATAAGGGTCAGTACCTTATCACCTTCATTCACCCCGCGTCCCCCGTAAATCACGAGATGGTAAAGAAAATGGCGGCAAACGGCATAATAAGCCTTACGCTTGACGGCGTGCCCCGTATTTCCAGAGCGCAGAATTTAGACGCGCTTTCCTCGATGAGCACCTGCGCCGGCTATAAGGGCATACTTATGGCGGCAAGCGACCTTACCAAGTTCATCCCGCCGATATTCTGCGCGGTCGGAAGGATAGAGCCCTGCAAGGTCATGGTCATCGGCACCGGCGTCGCGGGCCTGCGCGCTCTCGGAACGGCTAAATCCTTAGGCGCTATAACCTACGCCGCGGATATCCGCCCGATGGCGGTCGAAAACGCCAAGAGCGTCGGCGCGAAGATAGTCGAGACGGGCGTTCCCGAAGAAGTCGCGGTAGGCCCCGGCGGTTACGCCAACGCTTTAAGCGAAGAGTGGATAAAAATCGAAAGAGAACATCTTAAAGACACCGTCAAGGATATGGATATCATATTCTGCTCGGCGCTCGTACCCAGCAAGCTCGCCCCCGTCCTTCTGACCGAAGAGATGGTCAAGTCGATGAAGCCGGGCTCCGTCATAGTCGACATTTCCATCGACCAGGGCGGCAACTGCGCCATCACCACCCCGGGCGAGACGGCTGTCAAGCACAAGGTCACCATCGAAGGCATAAAGAACATCCCCGGCATGCTCCCGACGAGCTCTACCTGGATGTTCGCGAACAACATCTACAACCTCGTTAAATATTTGACGAAGGACGGCAAGATAGTCCTTGACGAGAGCGACGACATAGTCCGCGGCATACTCACGACCAAGGACGGTCAGATAGTACATAAGGGCGCTTTAGAGGCCATGAAGGCGTAAATCATCCGAAAGGAACAGTTTAATGATGCAGTACGTTTTGATAGGCATATTCGCCGTTTCGGCAATAGTCGGCTATCTTATAATCAACAACGTGCCTCCCCTTCTTCACACTCCGCTTATGTCGGGCATGAACGCGCTTTCGGGAATAACCGTTTTAGGCGCGCTGACCGTTACCGCGGTCGCGCTTAAGCATTCAAGCCCGGTCTTGAGCGTAATAGTCGGAGTCGTCGCCATAGTCCTCGCCATGATAAACGTGGCGGGCGGCTTCGGCATAACCGCGCGCATGCTCAAGATGTTCAAGAAGGAGGGCAAATAAATGGAAACTTTACTTGCCCCCGTCGTGTATTACGTCATAAGCGGCGTTCTGGTCGCGGGCGTTTTAGTCGGGCTTTCACTTATGAGCCGCGCCTCCACGGCGCGCGCCGGCAACGCGATAAGCGCGGTATGCTCGGTCATAGCCATTTTAGTGACGATGTACAATTACCGCATTTTAAGCTCTGCCGTTATCTGGATAAGCATAGCCGTCGGCGTTATACTGAGTCTTATCTTCGCCGCAAAGGTCAAGATGATCCAGATGCCTCAGGTAGTGGCGCTTTTAAACGGCTTCGGCGGTCTTTCAAGCGCGCTGGTCGCCATCCTCTCGTTTTCGCAGACCGAGCTTCTTTATCTTAAAGAACTTTACGACCCTTCCAAATACCTTTTCTCGGCTTACGTTTCCGAGGTAGCGCTTATAATCGGCTTCGTCACCTTTACCGGAAGCCTTGTCGCCGCGGGAAAGCTGCACAAGGTGCTGCCGCAGAAGCCGGTGGTCATCCCCGGGCACACTTTCATAAGCGTCGCGCTTATCGTGCTGACGGTGGTATCCGCCTACCTGCGCGCGCCTATCTGGATAACCGCGCTCCTTTCGGCGCTGTTCGGTTTTATCTTCGCAATACGCGTCGGCGGCGCGGATATGCCTATCACCATTTCGCTGCTTAACTCTTTAAGCGGCGTCGCGGGCGGCATAGCCGGCATCGCCGTAGGCGACCTTATGCTCGTCGCGATAGGCGGCATAGTCGGCGCGTCCGGCCTGCTCCTTACCCGTATCATGTGCAAGGCGATGAACCGCAAGCTTTCGGGCATTATCTTAGGCTCTCGCGTCAAAAAGCCCGCGGCGGACGCGCAGGCGCCCGAGAAGCCCGCGGAGGAAGAAAAACCCGCCGAAGAGGAAAAGACGTCGCTTACCCCCGGCGAGATACTTTCGCAGGCGCAGAACGTAATAATAATCCCGGGCTACGGTATGGCTTTAGCTCAGGCGCAGTCCAACGTAAAGGCGCTTTTCGACAAGCTTGAGGAAAAGGGCAAGACGGTCAAATTCGCGATACATCCCGTCGCGGGTCGTATGCCCGGACATATGAACGTCCTTTTAGCCGAGGTCGACGTGCCCTACGACAAGCTTTTTGAAATGGACGAGATAAACGAAGAGTTCAAGGATACCGACGCCGTCGTCGTGATAGGCGCCTCCGACGTCGTGAATCCCGCCGCGAACACCGCCGAGGGCACCCCCATTTACGGTATGCCCGTCCTTAAAGCGGGCGACGCCAAATACGTTATCGTCTGCAATTTCGACGACAAACCGGGTTACGCCGGAGTCCCGAACACCCTTTACAAGCAGAAAAATACGATAATGCTTTTGGGCGACGCGAAGGACACCGTATCAAAGCTTACGGGATCCTTCTGATCCGAAACAAATCGAAAGCACCCGACCGAACGGTCGGGTGCTTGTTTTTTTATTATATTAAAAACGCTTTACGCCGCGTCGGGTAACGTCAGCGTTTCGAGATAGCCGGGCAGAACGTCCTGTTCCAGAATAAAGAACCTTAATATCTTTCCGTCTGAAGAAACGGTCATTCCGCCGTCGTCAGGCACGAACGCCTTGATCCCTATAAGCTTGCCGTTTTCGTTATAGACCGCGGCGTACGCCTTTTCACCCGGCTGGAGCGTTCCCGTGAAGGTGAGCTCCCTTGTGACCGTGTGATAGCTGTAGTGCACGCCCCCTACCTTTCCGGTGACAGCGTTCGGGTCGCCCGTCGCGGGGATGATGTGCGGCTGACGCTGGAGTTCGCTTCCGCAGACGGTGCAGTAGACGACTTCGTCATAGCTGCCGTCGGTCGTCGCCGTCGCGGGGATCTCGTTTTCGCTGACCGGCGCGCCGGGGGTGTGGATCCCGTCCGCGGGGATCGTTACCGCCGCCTCGGTCGTTTCAACGCTTCCCGCGGCGTCAGAGAAAAGCTTGCCGCAGCGTTTGCAATGCCAGTGTTCGGCATTTCCGCTCGCGATGCACGTCGGGGCGGACGCGTCGATATGCTCAAGGTCGTGGCCTAAGGCCGGTATCGGGTCGAGCCGCGTATGGCTTGTGTCGCGCATACACATAAAGAATTCCATACCCGCCGTTTCGCAGGTAGGCGCCAAAACCTGCGTACCCGAGCTCCAAAGGTGGCCCGTCGCCGGGACGGTAACGTGAGTCCTGCTTATCTCGGCGCCGCAGTCGGTGCAGTAGACGACCTCGTCGTAGCCGCCGTCTTCGGTGCAGGTAGGAGCCGTCACGTTTTCCATAACGGTCGTGCCCGGCGTATGCTCGTGCCCCGCTTCCGACGTAACCGAGAACCAGTCGAGCAGATCGAACACGTTAAGGTCGCCCGCGTTCATGCGGATAAGCTCGCCGTTCGGGTGCAGAAGCATAACCACCGGATAAGATATGTACTGCACGTTCGGGTCGAACGTCTCTATAAAGTCCCACATACTGTAAGAGTTTTCCTTCACGACCTCAAAGTTCGGGAAAGAGGCGGCATATTCCATAAAGCCGGTCGCGGGCAGCGGATCGCCAGGATAATCGAGCAGGACGGGATAAACGTTTATTCCCCTGCTCTTCATAAATCCCGAATAGCGGTCGAAGCCGCCGAGTATATACTTTGTGTACGCGTCGGTATATACCGAAAAGACGAATATTGCCTTACTTCCCAGCACGTCGCTTTTCTGAAGCGTCGTGTTGTCTGTGCGGTAGAAGGTGAAATCCGGGCAGTCGCAATGCTGGTAGATGGTATAGTCCCTTACCGTCGCGCGGAGCTTGCAGAAATCGGAGAAGGTCGGGATAAGCTGCTCGGTCTCGTTTATATACCCCATGGTATGGAAAACGCATTCGCGGTTGTCGTTTATAAGGAACACTATAGGATAGGTAACGCTTCCGGAGAAGTTCGACTCAAGCGAAGTCAGCATATTCCCTACGGCAAAATCGTTGTCTGTGTTCCATTTGCCGAAGGTAAAATCGGGAAAGCTTTGCCCATACGCCTCGATATCGCTCATCTCGTTGGCAAACGCCGCCACGACCGAAATGCCCGCGGCGTCAAGCGACGCCTGATTTCTTCTTAAGAACTGCAGAAACGCCCTCGTGTTCTCGTCGCCTATATAGGCGTAAACAAGAAGGAAGTTTTTGTTTTTGCAGTCTGCGAGCGTAAGCACGCTGCCGTCGGGCATATCGATAAAGAACTCGGCGCAGTCTATGGGCGAGTCGGCAGTTAAAACCGTCGGGAAGTAATCCTCTTTTTCTACGGGATAAAGCGAAATAAAGGGTTCTGACGCCCATTCCTCTTCCCTGCCGTGTCTGCTGTCGAAGCTGTAGCTGCCTCTTAAGAAGAATCTGTACGCGCCGCCGCCCGTCTGCTTGACCGTCGCGTCCCACGTGGCGTCAAGGTTATACCACTTGCCGTCTATTTTGCATATGTTCCACGAGTGGTTTTCCTGCGAGGTGCTCATTATAGCGGCGCCGGGTATGAATCTGCAGTCTACGCCCGCCATAAGAAGCATTCGGTACAAAAGGTTCGTATAGCCCTGGCAGACCGCCATTCTGTCCTTCCACGCCGCGTACGCGGTGAATATCTTATCGTCGCCCGTCGAATAGTCGTAAGAGATGTTTTCGCATATCCAGTCGTAAACCGCGGTCGCCTTTTCAAGGTCGGTCGTCTTGCCCTCGAGTATTTCCGGCATAAGGGCGTTAAGCCCGGCTGTAAGCTCCGCCTCCTGCGCGGCGGTGGTGTAGAAGGTGAAGCTGAAGGGGATGCGGTAATGGTATACGTTGTTTTCCTTGGTGCCGGTAAACGTGCCGAGCGAGCGGGACGTATGGTGGCGGAATATATAGTCGCCCTCGTCGGGGACGCCGGTGTGCTTGACCGCCTCGTCAAAAAGCATCTGCGGGAAGCTTCCGTTTATCTGAGTGGTCGACGCGTATCTGACGACTATGTTTTCTTCGCGGTTCTTCATGGCCTCGCGAAGGGCTGCCGCGGCGTCCTCAAAGGTCGTGGCCTCAACCGTTTCAAAGATCGTGCCGGGAACGGTGCGCAAAGGCTCGGGCGACTCGCCGCGAAGGGCGGAGCCGGACTTCGGACTAATTGGCGCGGTCTGCGCCGTCTGTTCAAGCGAGCCGTCGGGCAGGATGACCGCGGTCGTTTCCCTGTACGGCGCGGCGTTTGCCTGAAGCGCGAAAACAAGGAGCGCCGCAAGCAAGACCGCCGATAAACAAAGCGCTTTATTCAGCGCCCGAATAATATTCTTTTTGTTTGAAGATCGTTTCATATTATCCACCTATATAGTTACCCAAGATAAATACATCATTATTCTATTTTATTATAACGCAACGGTTTTTGATTTGCAATACTTTATATATAAAAAGTCCGGACGCTCAAACAGCGCCCGGATAAGTTCTGCGGAATACTGTCCGCAGGCTTACCGGGCGCTGTTCAAACGTTGTTCCCCAACGGTTTTATTATATTACTTCTTTAAGTGAAAGTCCCTTTTTCGCGTCAGCCGCGCGGCGCAGGTCGTGAAGAGACGCGCCGCCGAGCAGCATTTTATAATAGTTCATTATCATCCCGAACAGCTCGCCGTCCTCAAAAAGAGCGGATACCTCCTTCAGAACGGCTTTGGCGGCGTCTTCGCCTTGGCTTGCGCCCTCCGTCTCGTTTATGCAGCGCCAAACGCCCGCCGCGGCGCCGAGCGTTATATAGGCGGGAACTATCCCCTGCCCGAGCGCGAGTGTCGACGCGCCGATAAGGCGGTCGCTCGGGGCAAGCTTGCGGCGCGGGTCGCCGCCGACTCTGGCGCACGTGTCGCCGAGCGCCGCGTTTGTAAAGCGGCGCAGAAGGTCGGTGATATGCATCTGCAAGCCCGCAAGATCGGCGCCGTATTTTTTCGACAGCGCCGACGCGCTCTCGAGCATGGCGTTCTCTACTATGACGCGTATCTCGGGCTCGTCTATCGCTTTGTCGATACGGTCGAGCCCTGTATATCCGCCGAGATAGGCGCAGGTGGCGTGCCCCATATTATGCACGAAAAGCTTGCGCTTTACGAAGAAATCAAAAGGCTCGTACGGCACAAGATTCTTTATCTTCGGTATCTCGCCCTTGAAAGCCGCGCGATCTACGGGCAGAAAGCCGTATTTTTCAACGCAGACGCGCATCGGCTCGCCGTCCTTCATCTCTTCCGTCTGCACGGGCACCATACGCCCGATGGACGCCTCGACCATGCCGACGTTTTTTTCAAAGTATTCTTTTTCTTCCTCCGTCAGCTTTTCCTTTATCATACCGGCGAAGATGTCCGCCGCGTCGTTTAAGTTTTCGCAGATGATGATATTCAGCGCGTCCGCGCCGCGCGCGCGGCGGCGGCGCAGGCCTTCGACTATATTCGGCACGATAAAGGGCAGTATGCGCGCGCCGACGGCGGTCGCCATTATATCGCACGAGGCGATAGCGTCGGACGCGGCGTTTATATCGTTTCCGTTGACCGCCGTAACGTTCTTTATGATCTTGTCCTCGTTGCCCTTGTCGGAGATATAGCGCAGAGGATAAGAGCGCTTTTCGCAAAGCGCTTTGACGACCGGCTCGGCGACGTCGATAAAGGTCACCTCATAGCCCGACTCGCTCAAAAGCGCGCCGACAAAGCCGCGCCCTATGTTCCCGCCGCCGTACATTACAGCTTTCATGTATTTTCGCTCCTTTCCTTACGCTTCGCAGCCCTTCGCCTTTAAAAGCAGCGCTTCCGCCTCGGCGTTCCAGAGCCCGTTGTTCTTTTTACAAAGCGCGTCGAGCTTTGCGAAAAGCGGGTCGCTTTCGCCCAGCTTTTCAAAATCGGCTATCGCCGTTAAAGGCATATCTATGCCCGTGTAAATAAGCTTTTTGCCGCCGGGTATCTTGGGCAGGTTGGCTGTGGCTTCCGCCGCGGCGTCAAGCCCGCCGATATGGGTGATGAGAACAGCGGGGGTAAGCTCGCCGCGGCTCATCATCTCGAGCGACTCGGCAAGGTCCTCGTTGTTTCCGCCCGCCGTGCCCATTATGTGCGTTCTCGCGTAGTGGACGTTATAGAAGTTGAGCATAGCGGAGAAGCCCGTGTCGGCAGGGCCCGAGAAGAAATTAAGGCAGCCGTCCTTTCCCAATATCGCGTCGCCCAGCTCGACCACCTGCTTTACGGGCGCGAAGACTACTACGTCGTCAAAGCCGCCCTCGCCCGAAAAGTCAAGAAGCGCCGCCCCGGGGTCGGTCATTCCCGCCGTATTGAGGTAAAGCAGCTCAACGCCCAGCTTTTCCGCGGCAGCCGGGGACAGAAGCGACGCCGCGCGTGAAAGGCGCGTCTGATCTATGTCTGTCACTACGAGCTTTGAAGGCCGCGGGTCGGCGTGAATTATATAATCTATCGCGGCGAGCCCCATAGGCCCCGCGCCCGCGAGTATCGCCATTTTGCCGCCCTTTTTAACGCCCATGATATGCTCGTACTTGCCGGGGACGGTGTGGTACATGGCGTGGAAAGCGTCGGCGACGCAGCTGAAGGGCTCGGCTATCGAGCCGCCGAAATACCCGTCGCCGTTATAGGGCAGAAGGCAATCCATCTCCATCGCCTCGTTGGGGATGATGATATAGGTCGCGTCGCCGCCGGCGTATTGATAGGAGTAGCCTATCGAATCTATACGGCCTTTGTAGTTCAAAGCCGGCTGAATGCTGAACTTTTCGCCGGCGTGAAACTTGTGAGCCCACTTTTTGCCTATTTTTACGAGCTTGCCGCAGAACTCGTGCCCTATTATTATCGGCCTTTCGGCAACGTCGTTCGGCACGCGCTTGTGATCGGCGCCCTGAAGCATAGCCTTATACGACGACATGCAAAGGCTGTCCGACACGACGAGCGCCAGTATCTCGTCGTCTTTTATTTCGGGAAGCTCGAATTCTTCAAGCCGCAGGTCGTTTTTCCCGTAAAGCCTCAGCGCTCTTGTTTTCATAAATTACGCCGCCTTTCGTTTCGTGATAAAATTTATCTTAATGACTTGTAAAGGCTCATCGCCTCGGGATATGGGCGCATGCCCTCGGTCGCGCCGGGGCGTGAAAGCGAGCACGCCGCCGCGGCGGTGCCGAGCTCGAGCGCGTCTTTGATGCCCATGCCGCGCCACGCGGCGTAAAGCATGCCCGAACAGAAGGCGTCGCCCGCGCCGACCGAGCCCTTTATGTATCCGTCGGGAAGCGAAAGCCCCTTTATCTCGGCAAACTCGCCCTTTTCGTCAAGCCCGAAGCCGCCCTGCGGGCAGTGTATGACCGCCCACGTCGATACGCCGAGCTCTTTTATCTTTTTAAGAGCCGCGGGGATATTGTCGTATATTAGCCCGCCGTTTTCGTTTATAAGTTTAACGCCGGTCGTCGCCTGCGCTTCGCTTTCGTTTATAATGCAGTAATCGGTGTATTTGAGCGGGGGGGTAACTATGCGCCCGAAGCGCTCGCCGACCTCGGTGACGACATCTATCGAGGTCTTTATGCCCCGCTTTTTCGCCGCCGCCAGAAGCTTTGCCATTTTGGTGCCGTATACGTCGTCGGGCGCGTCGAGCGCGTCGAGCAGCAGTATATAGCCGATATGGAGCATATCGACGTCAAGCTTGTCCCAGTTTATATCCTCTTCGCAGAAAAAGGCGTTTGCGCCGCGGTACTGGTAGAAAGAGCGCTGCTTTGATATCTCGTCCGCCATAACTAAGGTAAACGACGTCGCGCCGCCGACCTTTATCCCGTCCATATTGATATTGGGGTATTTGCGAAGCTCGTTTAAAACGAACTCGCCCGCCTCGTCTGCGCCCACGCGCCCGAGCGCCGTAAGCGGAAGAGAGGGATCGAGCACGGCAAGGTCGATCACGTCGTTACAAAGGCAGCCGCCCGTCACGCGGGAAACGTCGCCCGTCACCGTCGTAAGCTCGCCGGGGCCGGGAAAACCGTTTATCGGATAGAGCATATCCACTATCATATTGCCGGCTACCGCTATTCCCTTTTTATTCATTTCTCCGCCTCCCGTAATCAATTATAGCAGACTTTTTAAAAAGCGTCTTATTTATTTTTAATGGCGTCGTCAAACGCGACGTTCGAGGGAGAGAAGTTTATCTTCTTGGTAAACTCGCACGCCTCGGTGCCGCCGAAGACGCGTTCCATGCCGCTGTCTTCCCACTCTATTGAAAGCGGACCGTCGTAGCCTATCTGATTTAAAGCGCGGATAATATTATCAAAATCTATATCGCCGTGGCCGGGCGAAACGAAGTTCCAGCCGCGCCTCTGGTCGCCGAAGGTGATATGGCTGCCTAAAATGCCGTTTCTGCCGTTTAAGTTAAGCTTCGCGTCTTTTACGTGAACGTGATATATCCTGTCGGCAAAGTCGAGAATGAACATCTGCGGGTCGAGCCCCTGCCATATAAGATGGCTCGGGTCGAAGTTTATGCCCAAGGTGGGGCGCCGGTCGAACACGTCGAGCAGTTTCTTGGTGCTCCAGTAATCAAAAGCTATCTCGGTGGGATGGACTTCGAGCGCCAGCTTTACGCCGCAGGCGTCGAACTCGTCCATAATAGGCGACCAGAGCTCTTTTACCTTTTGATAACCCGCTTCGACCGTTTCCTCTGACGTCTGCGGGAAGGAATACCAGAACTTCCATATGGGAGAGCCCATAAAGAAGGTGACGACTTTAACGCCCATCGCCTTTGCGGCGCGCGCGGTGTATTTCATTTCCTCTGTCGCCCACCTGCGTATCTCTTCGGGCTTTCCCGCGAGAGCCGCCGGCGCGAAGCCGTCGAGTCTGCGGTCGTAGGCGTCGGGCAGAGTGTCGACTATGCACTGCCCCGCAAGGTGATTGCTTATCGCCCAGCAGTTAAGTCCGTTCTTCTTGAGAGTATCCTTGACGTAGCTTACGTAAGCTGGATCCTCCGCCGCTTTTTTCATATCGAGATGCGCCGCCGAAAGCTCGAGCCCTTCGTAGCCCATCTGTTTGCCGAGTCTGCATATTTCCTCAAACGGGAGATCGCCCCACTGTATGGTGAATAAAGTTACCGGTCTTGACATTTTCATTTCCTCCTTATTGATTTATTAAAGTTCTACCCAGACGCTGCCGTTTTCGTTTGATTTTAAGCAGGCGTGAACGAACTTGACGCCCTCGGCGCCGTCTTCGACGGTCTGAAAATCTATCATTTCGGGCTTAAAAGTGCCGTCCTTCTTCGCGCGGATGCACTCGGCAAACGAGGCGTAAAGGTTGCCCATAGCTTCAAGCCAGCCCTCGTTGTGGCCCGAAGGAAGCCGCCCGTATTTCGCGGCGCCCGGCTCTATGCCGCCGTTGCCGCGGTGGCGCTCTGTAAGCGTGCCGTCGCGCGAGACCATAAGCACCTTTTCGCATTCGGTCTGCTTCCACTCGATAGAGCCGTTTTCGCCGTAGATGCGCACCGCGAGATCGTTGTCGCGGCCTATGGCGACCTGAGACGTCCAGTAAGAGCCGACGGCGCCGCCTTCATACTCCACAAGAATAACATCGTTGTCGTCAAGGACGCGGCCGGGAACAAGCTTGTCCATTTTGGCAAGGACGCGCTTTATCTTAAGCCCGGTCATCATGGACACCATATTTTCAACGTGGGTGCCGAGGTCGCCTAAGCAGTTTACGCCGCCCGACTGAGCGGGATCGCAGCGCCATTCGCCCTGCTTGCCGCCCCATTCGCCCTCGTAAGCGAGCCAGCCCTGCGGATATTCCGCCATGACGGTGCGTATCTTTCCGAGCTTGCCCGCCCTTATATAATCGCGGACGTGCTTCGCGGTAACGTGCCCCGTGTAGGTATAAGTCACAAGGAAAAGCAGGTCTTTTTCCTTCGCGAGCGCGACAAGTTCTTCCGCTTCTGGTACCGTAAGGCAAAGCGGTTTGTCGCAGGCGACGTTGACGCCCGCCTGAAGAAACGCCTTGCAGACGGGATAATGGCTCACGTTGGGAGTCACCACAACGACAAAGTCAAGCTTTCCCGCCTCCGCCTTCGCCATTTCCTCGAAGCTGCCGTAGCATCTTTCGGGATCGAGCCCGAGCTCCGCGCCCTTTTCGCGACACTTTTCGGGAGTGCGCGAAAAACAGCCGGCGACAAGTTCAGCCTGACCGTCAATGCTTATCGAGCGCCTGTGCGCGTCGCCGATAAAACTGCCGGGGCCGCCGCCCACCATGCCGTAGTAAAGTTTCTTCATTGCTTATCCGTCCTTTCCCGTCTGAGTTAAATAAGTTTTCTTTCATTAATAATATATCACAGCGCTCTTGCGAAAAAACGACTATCATGCGATTGCGCAAACATTTTTTTGCGATTATACGCCCGTTTTTTGCGCCGCGGCGCTTGCTCTTTTTCGCGAGTTATGCTAAAATCTTATCAAAAGTAACGATCGGGAACGGGGTCCTGCGGATGAAGATAAACGAATACGAATA
>JAFSVO010000123.1 GCA_017444965.1 Clostridia bacterium
AGCTTTTCGGCTATGGCGTAGAAGCGCTTAGTCAGCTCTTCGCTGTCCGCCTTTATAGCCGCCTCATCCTGGCCCTTTAAGGTCTCTTTGAGCTTTTCAAGCTGCTCTTTTACGGGCGCTTTTTCCTCTTCGGTTATCTTGTCGCCGAGCTCGTTTAAACTCTTTTCGGTCTGATAGACGAGCGCTTCGGCGTTGTTTCTCGTGTCGACGGCCTCTTTCTTCTTCTTGTCCTCTTCGGCGAACTGCTCGGCCTCTTTGACGGCGCGGTCGATATCCTCTTTCGAGAGGTTGGTGCTTGAGGTTATCGTTATCTTCTGCTCTTTGCCGGTGCCGAGGTCCTTTGCCGACACGTTGACTATGCCGTTCGAGTCGATATCAAAGGTGACTTCTATCTGCGGAACGCCTCTCGGCGCGGCGGGAATACCGTCTAAGTGGAACCTGCCGAGGGTCTTGTTGCCCGCCGCCATGTCGCGCTCGCCCTGAAGGACGTGGATCTCGACGGAGGACTGATTATCCGCGGCAGTCGAGAATATCTGCTTCTTGGTCGCGGGGATGGTGGTATTTCTTTCGATTATCTTGGTGCATACGCCGCCGAGCGTTTCAATGCCGAGGGACAGAGGCGCGACGTCGAGCAGGAGTATATCTTTGACTTCGCCGCCTAAGACGCCCGCCTGGATAGCCGCGCCTATCGCGACGCATTCGTCGGGGTTGATGCCCTTGAAGGGCTCTTTGCCGGTAATGCCTTTGACCGCTTCCTGTACCGCGGGGATACGGGACGAGCCGCCGACGAGAAGTATCTTGGATATCTCGCTCTTATCGAGGCCGGAGTCGGAAAGCGCCTGGCGCACGGGGCCCATGGTCGCTTCGACAAGGTCGCGGGTAAGTTCGTCGAACTTCGCCCTCGTAAGGGTGAGGTCGAGGTGCTTGGAGCCGTTGGCGTCGGCGTAAATATAGGGCAGGTTTACGTTCGAGGCGGTAACGCCCGAAAGCTCTATCTTCGCCTTTTCGGCGGCGTCGCGAAGTCTCTGCATCGCCATTCTGTCGCCCGAAAGGTCAATGCCCTGATCCTTCTTGAACTCGTCGAGCATCCACTTGACTATTCTTTCGTCGAAGTCGTCGCCGCCCAGGCGGTTGTTGCCCGCGGTGGCAAGGACCTGTATCGTGCCGTCGCCTATCGAAAGGATAGATACGTCGAAGGTGCCGCCGCCGAGGTCGTAGACCATTACCTTCTGCTCGTTTTCCTTGTCTACGCCGTAAGCGAGAGCCGCCGCCGTAGGCTCGTTGATTATACGCAGAACGTCAAGTCCGGCTATCTTGCCGGCGTCTTTCGTCGCCTGGCGCTGCGCGTCGGTGAAATACGCCGGAACGGTGATGACCGCCTGCGTGACCGCGCCGCCTAAATACGCTTCGGCATCAGTTTTGAGTTTCTGAAGGATCATTGCCGAGATCTCCTGCGGGGAGTAGCTCTTCCCGTCGATGACCGTTTTATGGTCGGTGCCCATTTCACGCTTTATGGAGCTTACCGTTCTGTTGGGGTTGGTGACCGCCTGGCGCTTTGCGACCTGGCCCACCATACGCTCTCCCGTTTTCGAGAACGCGACGACGGACGGAGTCGTCCTCGCACCTTCGGCGTTCGCAATTACGACCGGCTCGCCGCCTTCGATAACGCTGACGCAAGAGTTGGTCGTGCCGAGATCGATACCGATGATTTTTGACATTGTAGTGTCCTCCTGTATTTTTAAATTTTTTAATTTGCCGTTTTAACAAGCGCGGGTCTTAAAAGCCTGCCGTTGCGCGTGTAGCCCTTCTGAAGCACCTCGGCGATAACGTTTTCGCCTAAAGAATCGTCTTCCACGTGAGCTACCGCGTTGTGGATATTAGGGTCGAAGGCGTCGCCCTCTTTCCCTATCTGCTCTATACCGAGCTTTTGAATTATATCTAAAGTCTGCTTTTGTATCATTTTTACGCCTTCGTCGTTTGACGCGTTCGCCGCTCTTTCAAGGTTGTCAATAAGCGGCAGAAACGCCGTAAGCGCGAATGATACGCCGTCGCCGAAGAACTCGTCTCGCTCTTTTTGAGAGCGCTTTCTGAAATTATCGTATTCGGCGAGCGCTCTTTTATACCTGTCGTCAAGCGCCGCGAGGTCTTCTTTGAGCTTTTCTTCAGCCGTCTTTTCCGGCGCCTTTTCTTCGGGCTTATCGGAAGCTTCTTCCGTCTGTGCCGCCTTTTCGGCGCATTCTTCTTTTATTTCTTCCTTTATCTCTTCTTTTTTCTCATCGCCGCGATGGGCGTCGCGTTTTTCCCTGCTCATGTTCATTCCTCCGTCTTTTTATGTGGGTTGAGCTGTTTTGCCGCCTGTCTGAAGGAGGCGAGATATTCTATAGCCTTTCCGTAATCCATTCGCGTCGGAGCGACTATGCCGACGACCCCGCGCCGCGCGCCATCCACCGTGAAGGTGGTGAACACGAAGGACGCGTCCCTTGCCCTCGGCTCGTCTATCTCGGGCCCTATCTTTATGCAGACGGGCGTATCGTCTTCCGAATCGAGTATATCCGAAAGGACTTTTTTGTCCGACAGATATTCCATAAGCTCGCGCGCCTTGCGCGTGTCCTGAAACTCGCGCATATTGAGTATTTTCTCGGCGCCTTCGACGTGAAGCTTCACGCTCTCGCTCTCGTTTTCCGTCTCTTCTATAAATCGTACAACGCCTTCGGCAAGCTTGAAAAGCGCCTCTTCGGCGGAAACGCTGCGCGCCAGCATATTGAGGAAAAGCGAAAGCTTGTTTTCCGATATGCATCCGTTTATCGCGGCTTTAAGCATCGCGGCGTCCTCGGGCGCGACTATGAAGGGCAGGCGTATCATACGCGATTTGACTTCGCTTCCCGTAAGAAGGACGCAGGCGTAAGAGTGGCCGTCGTCGCAGAGTATAAGCTCGCACCTTTTGACCCGCTCGCCCGCGGTCTTTACGGCCGAGAAGCCCGTCTGGCCCGACATCGCCGAAATGATGCGGGACGCGGCAAGCCCCAAGTCCTCAAACTCGGAAAGCTTGTTTTCAAGCTCGCGCCGCATCGCCTCTATCTCAAAGCTTAAGGCGTGGCGTTTTTCCATAAGCTCGTTTACGTAAAGGCGGTAAGCCGCGTAGGACGGTACCCTGCCCGCCGAAACGTGGGGCTTTTCAAGATAGCCCATCTCTTCAAGCTCGCTCATATCGTTCCTTATCGTGGCTGACGAAAAAGCGTTCTCGAATATATCGGCGAGCGTTTTTGAGCCGACCGGCTCGGCAGTGTCTATATAGCTTTCAATAACAGCTTTCAGTATCTTTCTTCTTCTGTCACGAAGATCCATATTCTCTGCCCCTTTTTCTTTTTAGCACTCTCGCCCCCTGAGTGCTAATTATAGTTTAGCACATTTTTCCGCCTTGTCAATACCTTTTTGAAAAATTTTTTCACTCGGGCTTTGAGAGTGCTAAAATAAAATGAATTGAAACGCGAAGCGTTTCATGAATTGCGCCGCAGGCGCATGAATTGAAGCCCTTCGGGTTTCATGAATTGCAAATCTTTGATTTGCGTTAAGGTATGCGGCGAAGCCGCATTTATCAATAGACGCGCGAAGCGCGTACCTTAATGAACGGCGCAGCCGTTCAATTCACGCATGCAGCGCATGCAATTCATGACCGCGGGTCAATTCATGAAAAGTCGAAGACTTTTCAATTCATAAAAAAAGAGGCTTTCTAAAAGCCTCTTAATAAATATGTATTTATTATTACCTTATATTTTTGAAAAACTCCGAGAGTATTTCTGCGCATTCCTTTTCCATAAAGCCGCCGTAAACGCGCGGCTTAAAGCCGAATCCCTCTTCGAACACGTTTAGGACGCCGCCCAAAGCGCCCGTGCGCGATTCTTTCGCGCCGAAGACGACGGTATCTATCCCGGCGTTCATAATAGCTCCGGCGCACATAAGGCATGGCTCAGGCGTAACGTAAAGCTCGCACCCGAAAAGCCGCCTCGTCCCCAAGGCGCGGCAGGCGGCGTCTATCGCCGACGTCTCGGCGTGGCGAATGGCGTTTTGCTCTTTTTCACGCGTGTTTCTGCCCTCGGCTATTATCTCGCCGCCCCGGACTATCACGCAGCCGACGGGCACGTCGCTCTCCGCCCCCGACGCCGCGGCGAGCTCGAGCGCTCTTTTCATAAATCTTTCTTCGGGCATTTGACAGCCCTCCGTCTTTAATGTATTATTTATAAGGTGACGTTATGGAAAACAGTAAACCGGTTTTAGACGCTTTAAACACGCTCGGGATACCCTTCGAGCATTATACCCACGTGCCCGTCGTTTCGGCGTCCGACAGGTACCCTTTGGGTCTTGACTTCGGCGCCGTCGTGTGCAAAAACCTTCTGGTCACGACGCGAAACGAGAGCCGCTTTCTTTTATGTATGCTCCCCTGCGAAAAGGAGGCGGACTTAAAAGAGATGCGCACGGCGTTTCTGACGTCGCGCCTTTGCTTCGCAAGCGAGGACGCTTTAAAAAGACTTTTAGATCAGAAGCCGGGAAGCGTCGGGGTCTTAAGCGTTATAAACGACCGTTCGCGCGTGTGCGAAGTCGTGCTTGACGCGTCTTTAAAGGACGCGCCGAGGATAGCCATGCACCCCGGCGTAAATACCGAAACGGTCGTGCTTTCGGGGCAGGACCTTGCGCGGTTCGTTCGCGCATACGCTTTTAAGCTTACCTACTTCTCTTTTTAAAATGTAACCGCTGATCAAATCGCAGCACTCATCTTGCCGGCACCTTTTCCGCCCCGCTTTGTCTCAAAATCTTGCAATACACAAAGTATTTCTGTGATTTTTCGTCTTCGCCGGACGAAAAATCTGCCAGGCAATCTGTGCACTTCGCTTTAATCAGCGCTTACCGCGCGGCTTTTTCCGCACCGAAAAGCCGAAGGTGCCGAGCGGCTCGGAAAGTCCGAAATACGCGCCGTGGGCGTAACAGAGCAGGTCGCATTTTTTTACGTCGAGCCTGCCCTTTTTGTCGATAAAGCGCTCGTCCGCGGACACGCCGACTATGTCGGCGAGGAACATATCGTGCGAGCCTAAGCGCTTTATTTCAAAAACCTTGCATTCGAGCGATATCGGGCATTCGGAAATAGACGGCGCCGAAACGCGCCGGGAGCTTTCGGCGGTAAGCCCGCATTTTGAAAGCTTGTCCGTATTTCTGCCCGAAAGGACGCCGCACGTGTCGACAGTCTTTAAAAGCGCGCGCGGCGGCAGATTTATAACGAACTCTCCCGTTTCGGAAATAAGCCCGTGGGAAAACCGTTCGGGCCTTAACGACACGTAAGTGCGCGGCGGCTTTGAGGAAATTATCCCCGTCCACGCGACGGTAAGCACGTTCGGGCGCTCGGGCGTTCCGCACGACACGAGCGCCGCGGGCACGGGCGACAAAAGCGCCGCGCCGTCCCAGAATATCTTTGCCATAACCCCTCCGCAAAAATGCTCTGTCCCCCGACGGGAAGTACATGTCTTCTGTTAAATAACCCGCTTTTGCAGGTGGGCAAGCTGCCTTCCCTTTACACTGCTCCCAACGTCGATATAAATCGGAGGTCTGCAACTGGGGGTCGGACGTCGCAATCCCTTATAACAGTTTGTAGGTTAAATAAAGTCAAGACGCGTACCCCCCGTCGGGGGACAGATAGTATATGCGCTTCGCGCGTTATATGTTTTGCTTTGCAAAACGTTATATTCGCCCTTCGGGCGAGTGATATTGCGGCTTCGCCGCAGTGATATACGCCCTGCGGGCGTGTTAAGGTGCGCGCTCTGCGCGCCTATTGATAAACGCGCCTGCGGCGCATTAATTAATAGCCCTCTTTTTCGGCTTCTTTTTCCTCGTCGTCCTCGAAGGATTCCTCAAGCCGCTCGGAAAAAATCTGGAACATTTCGGCAAGCTCGTCTTCGTCGTCAAGCGTTACGAGCATATCCTCGCCGCCCTCTTTATCGAGCTTCATTATAATAAGCTCGTAGCTGTCTTCAAGCGACATTTCGGCGGGCAGGAAAGCGTAATAGGTATTTCCTTTGTATTCGACGGTGTCGAGGTGCTCAAGCTCGACCTCTTTGCCGTCTTCGTCAATAAGAGTGATATAGTCGTTTCCGTATTCGTCCATAAGACCCTCCGTAAATAGTATGATTCGTTACCTATATTATATACCCGATCCGTTTAAAATCCAACAGTATTTTTAATGAATTGAAAACGCGGCGCGTTTTCATGAATTGACTTCGTCATGAATTGCAAGGCTGCGCCTTGCATGAATTGAACGGCTTTGCCGTTCATTTCGGTATGCGCTCGCAGAGCGCATCTATTAATAGGCGCGCTTTGCGCGCACCTTAATGCAAACCGAAGATTTGCAATTCATGAAATGCGAAAGCATTTCAATTCACGCGGACATTCGTCCGCAATTCATGAAAAATCTAAGATTTTTCAATTCGCGCAAGCGCAAGCTTGCAGTTTTTTAAAAAAACTCTTGACATATAAAAATCCCTTTGTTATAATGAACTGGCAAATGAAGCAGGGCGTGCCGTCCTCACCTCAATTACTGTAAGAAGAGGTCAATAGATTTAAGGGCTTTTACGGCTCTTTTTGTCGGACGGCGCATTTGTGCCCGTCCGTATTATTTTTTTCGGAGGTGTTTGACTATCAGCACGCAGGAACATCAGATCAATGAAGAAATCAACGACGCCGAACTTCGAGTCATCGACAGCGACGGCAGCCAGCTCGGCATCATGAACGCCGAAAGCGCGCTCGCCCACGCCGAAGAGCGCGGGCTCGATCTTGTAAAGATCGCGCCGCAGGCCGTTCCCCCCGTCTGCAGGATAATGGACTACGGCAAGTTCCGTTTCGAGCAGGCCAAGAAGGAAAAAGAGGCCCGCAAGAATCAGAAGATCGTCGATATCAAAGAAGTCAGGCTTTCCTCAAAGATAGACGTGCACGACTTTGACGTAAGAGTCAAGAGCGCGCAGAAATTCCTGTCGGGCGGCGACAAGGTAAAGGCTTCCATCAAGTTCCGCGGGCGCGAGCTTGCGCACACCGACTTAGGTCTCGCGGTCATGGAAAGATTTGCCGAAGCTTTAAGCGAATATGGCACGGTCGAAAAGCCGGCGAAGCTTGAAGGCCGCCAGATGCTGATGTTCTTAGCCCCCGTCAAAAACAAGTAATTATAAAGCTGCGGCTTTACAAGGAAGGAGCAAATAAAATGCCGAAAATCAAAACGCACAGCGGCGCGAAAAAAAGATTTTCCGTCACAAAGACCGGCAAGATCAAAAGAGCGAAAATGAATCGCCGTCACATCTTAAACAAGATGTCGACCAAGCGTAAGAGAGCCCTCCGCAAGGGCGGCTACGCAGACGAGACCAACGTGGCACAGCTTAAAAAGCTGATCCCCTACAAGTAAGGAGGCGTTAATATGGC
>JAFSVO010000124.1 GCA_017444965.1 Clostridia bacterium
GTTTGCCGTACGTTTCGCCGTCGCAGCGCGCTTTTACGGCTATGCCCGCGTCGCCGTACCCGGCGGACAAAACGTGCGCGTCGCGGTAGAGCATGTCCAGAACGCGCCCGTCTTCATAGGGAAGGATAAAGGACACCTCGCGCTCGGCTTTGCCCAAAGCGTCTTTTATCGCGCCTAAAAGAGCGTCGACGTTTTCGCCCGTCTTCGCGGATATGCAGACGGCGCCGCGCGCGCGGGGAAGCTCGTCCTCCGACAGAAGATCGGCTTTGTTGTAAGCTCTGACCTGCGGGGTGCCCGTCGCGCCTAAGTCGTCTATCAGCTTTTCGACTATCTCGGTCTGCATGGCGAATTGCGGGTCGGACGCGTCTATAACGTGGACTAAAACGTCCGCGAAGGTCAGCTCTTCAAGCGTCGCGCGGAAAGCGTCTATAAGGTGATGCGGAAGCTTTCTGATAAATCCGACCGTGTCGGATATAAGAAGCTCGCCCATATCCTCGGTCTGCATAAGCTTGGTGGTGGGGTCGAGGGTATCGAAAAGTCTGTTCGCGGCGTGAACGCCCGCGCCCGTCAGGGCGTTTAGAAGGGTCGATTTTCCGGCGTTCGTGTAGCCGACGAGGCATATCAGAGGAATGCGGCTTTTTACCCGCTTCGAGCGCTGTATCTGCCTTATGCGCCGCACGTCCTCTATTTCTTCCTCAAGCTTTTGTATCTTTCGCCTTATATGGCGGCGGTCGGTCTCAAGCTGGGTCTCGCCCGGGCCTCTCGTGCCGATAGGGCTTGAAGACGCCGTCTGACGGACGAGGTGCCCCCACATGCCCGTAAGCCGCGGGAGCAGGTATTTGTACTGCGCGAGCTCGACCTGAAGCTTGCCCTCGCGCGTGTTCGCGCGGCTCGCGAAAATGTCGAGGATAAGGGCGCTGCGGTCTATGACGCGGCAGCCGAGCTTTTCTTCAAGCGCCCTGTTCTGCGAGGGCGTTATCTCGTTATCGAAAACGGCGAGGTTTATTTCGTTTTCTTTTACGAGCGACGCAAGCTCGGAAAGCTTGCCCTGCCCTAAAAAGGTGCCGGGGTCGGGCGCGCGCCTGTTCTGAAGCGTGCGTAAAACGCACTCGCCGCCCGCCGTTATAAGGAGCTGTTCAAGCTCGTCAAGCGTATCCTCGTCGGAATTGTCAAAATCCGCAAGGCTCCCGCAGTTTAAGCCCGCGAGCAGCGCGCGGGTGTTTTCGTTTTTTTCCAAATCAGTTCTCCTTTATAATACCGAAAAGCCCGTCTTTGAAGGGCTCCTGCGCCGTAACGGAAAGTATCTCGTTTTTAAGGCCTTTGCCCTTGACGTAAACGGGTATATACTCGCGGCAGTGCCCTACGCAGAAGCCCTCTTTTTCCTGCTCGAAAAGCACCGAAAGAGTCTTTCCCGAAAGGGTTTTAAGATACTCTTCCCTCGTTTTTTTCGCAGCCGCCGCGGCCCTTTCCGCGCGTTCGGCTTTCTGCGCCGCGGTAAGCTGAGCGGGCATAGAATAAGCGCGCGTGCCTTTCCTGCGCGAGTAGGGGAAGATATGCGCCTGAGCCGGCTTGAAACGGGATATAAAATCAAGGGTCGCGACGAGATCTTCTTCCGTCTCGCCCGGGAAACCTACTATAATATCTGTCGTTATCGCGCAACCCGGGAAATATTTGCGCAAAATCTCGCAGGATAAAAGAAATCTTTCGGTATCGTAGCGTCTGCCCATTGCGCGTAGAATTTTGTCGCACCCGCTTTGAAGGGACAGATGAAAATGGGGGCAGAGGTTTTTGTAAGACGCGGCTTTTTTCGCCCATTCTTCGGTCACCGTGCGCGGCTCTAAGGACCCCAAACGCACGCGGGTATCGGGCGCCGCGGTACAAACGGCGTCTAACAGGTCGGATAGGGTCGGCTTATCTTCAAGGTCGAGCCCGTAAGAGCTTATTTCTATGCCCGTTATCACTATTTCGCGGTATCCCTCGCGCTCAAGCCGCGCGCTTTCGCCGGCGGCGACGGAGAGAGGCAGGCTTTTAAGCTCGCCGCGCAGGAAGGGGATTATGCAGTAGGTGCAGAAATTGCGGCACCCGTCCTGCACCTTTAAAAGAGCCCTCGTGCGCGTGGAAAGCCCGCCCGCCGGCATAAAATCAAAAGCGCCCGAGGGGGCGGGCAGGGTATAGGAACGAGTTTTAAGGTATTCTTCGGCGAGCCCGGGCAGACGGCTTTTGTCGGCTGAACCTATGACTATATCGGCGCCGCAGGCTTTTATTTCGTTTTCCGCGACCTGCTCGGAATAACAGCCGCAGACGGCGATGCAGGCGCCGGGCGCGCGCTTTTTCGCCGCCCTTATCGCCGCGCGCGATTTTTTGTCGGCGACGGCGGTCACCGAGCAGGTATTTATAACGTAAACGTCGGCTTTTTCCTCAAAGGGAACGGTCAAATACCCGCGCGCCGAAAAAAGGCGCTCGAGCGCCTGGGTCTCAAACTGATTGGTCTTGCACCCGAGCGTATAAAAAGCCGCTTTCATTTTAATCACCGAGACCATTTTACATTATTTTGTCCCGATATGCAATCGGTTGTAATAGAAAAGAGTTTTTTTCATAAACTTTAAAGGAAGGAGGGGTCTTTATGAAAAAAATCTTATGTCTGCTCTTCGCCGCGTTTTTTATCTGTCTGCCCTTGAAAGCCGCCGAAGAAGAGACCTTGCCCGGCATAAAAGCGCCGTCGGCGGCGCTTATGGATATAAACGGAGAGGCGCTTTTTGAGAAAAACGCGCACGAAAAAAGGCCGATAGCCAGCGTTACCAAGGTGATGACGCTGCTTTTGGTTTTTGAAGAGATAGACGGCGGCGCGCTTTCTCTTTCGGATACCGTCACCGCCTCGGCGCACGCCTGCTCTATGGGCGGCTCGCAGATCTGGCTCGAGGAAGGAGAGACGCTTTCGGTCGAGGATATGGTAAAGGCGGTCGTTATCTGCTCGGCAAACGACTGCGCCGTGGCGCTTGCCGAAAAGGTCTCGGGTACCGAAGACGCTTTCGTCGCGAGGATGAACGAGCGGGCGAAAGAGCTTTCCATGAACGATACGCATTTTGTAAACGCCTGCGGGCTCGACGCGGAGGGGCACGTAAGCTCGGCTCACGACGTCGCCGTTATGTCCTGCGAGCTTATAAAACACGAAAAGGTAAAAGAGTACGCGACTATATGGCAGGACACCCTGCGCGGCGGCGAATTTACCATGACGAACACCAATAAGCTTTTGAGGAGTTATCGGGGGATCACGGGGCTTAAGACGGGCTTTACCTCAAAGGCGGGCTACTGCCTTTCGGCGACCGCCGAAAAAGACGGGCTTTCTCTCTGCGCCGTCGTTTTGGGAGGCTCTGCGGCAAAAGAGCGCAACGCCGACGTTTCGGCTATCCTCGATTACGGCTTCGCAAATTACGTAAGCTTTACGCCGACCCCCGACAGACCCCTTATGCCGGTAAAGGTCAGAATGGGGGAAAAAGAGTTCGTGCCTGTAGAGCTTTCAAACAAAGGACCGGTAACGTTAAGGCGCGCCGCCTCGGATAAGCCCGAAAAAACGGTGACGCTTGAAGACGCGCTCAAAGCGCCCGTCAAAAAAGGGCAGAAGGTCGGCGAAATGACCGTCACGCAGGGCGGAAAAACCGTCTCGCGGATAGATATCGTCGCATCCTCCGACGTGCCCCGCCTCGGCTTCGGAGGGATATTTAAAAGACTTTTCAGAACGGCAACAATGAGGTAAAACGGCTCCCCGGCGGGTTTTCCTGCCGGGGAGTCGGAGCGTTATGAACAATAAGAACTGAAGTAAATGATAAAGAACTTTATTTTTGCAAGCTTTCCGTTATTTTTTGAACGTCATTTGAATCAGCGTTGAAAGAGAGCTCTTTGCCGGCTTTGTCATATATTTTGACTACAGTATACGCACCGACAGATATGCTTTCGATCCTTGCAACAGAATCTAAAGGTATTTCGTTTACAAATTCAGTATCATTAAGGAAATGAACATAGACAACGCTTTTGCTTCCTATGATCAAATATATATGAGGTATAAGCGTATCGCTGAAATATGCGGTCGAATCATAAAGTTTCAGTTTATCGTCAAGAGCTTTGCCATCGTCAAAATCGGCTGCGGTCGTATCTGCTTTGGATGACGTTTCTGACGCCTCTTTTGTTTCTTCGGATTTTACGCTGTCGACGTTTCGGCTTCCGCAGCCGTAAAGAGCGAGAGTAAACAATAAAGCCAAAAACAAAGCCGTCGGTTTTTTCATAATAATATCCTTTTACGTCAATATTCTTTGTCTTCTAAACGCTTTCATTTACGGGCAGACGGAATATCTTTTATTTTCCCGTGTTCTCGCAGATAATTAAATGCTTTTTCTTTTGCTTTTGCCTGAGCGCATAAAACGTCGGACTTTTTCAAATAGCCGTTTTCAAGGAACGCCATACCAGCGCAGTAACGGCAAAAACGGCAGTATGATTCTTTATAACAGTCTTTCAGATCGCCGAAAGTCTTTGAGCGCCATTGGTAAAGCTTATTATCCTGCTTTTTACTGTTTGCACCCGACCAGATCTCCGACAGGGACGTGTTCTTTAAGTTTCCCAAAGACATTGGCAAAGAGGTGCAAACGTGTACTTCAAGGTCGGGAGATACGCATACGCCGGAAAATCCGCCGAAACATAAAGACTCGTTTATATGATCTTCAACTTTAAACAAATAATGCTTTTCACCTATAAAAAGCGGCGAGTCGGGATTTTTGAAAAGCTCGAAAAGGTCTTCTTCTTTAAGCGCGTATTTCAATGTTTTACGGTCTCCCTCAATTGTCGGGATAAGCGAAATGTCGGCGGTTACGTTTGCGTTTATTTCTTTTCCGAACGCCGCGACTTTTATACAGTCTTTGCATGTAAATCCGAGTAGAAAGTTTTTGATTTGTACGCTTATGCCGTCACCGCATAACCGTTTGATGACGTTAACGGTTTTTTCGTATGAGCCGGAAACCGAAGTGACCGTGTCATGACTCTGCGCATCCGTACTGTACAAACTGATTCCTATTTTTCCGGGATAAACGCTTGTCAATTGCCGATACAGCGTTTCATTATCAGAAAGGTTCTGACCGTTCGTGAAAACCTGCAGAGACATATGCTTTTCCCGAATGTACTTAATGAGTTCAACAAAACGGGAATATGTCGTGGCTTCTCCGCCGGACAGTGTCACGGTAAAGCAACCCAGATCGTATGCGTCGTCAATGATATCCTTTAATGCGTCAAAAGGGATCTCCGTATCAGCCATATGCTTCGGGTTATAGCAATGAACACATTTTAAATTGCAGCGGTAAGTAAGTTCAAAAAAGAGAGAACTCATAAAGCCGTTCTCAAAAAGCCATTTGTTCATATCTTCGACGAAACGGACGTATTCGTCGCCACTTTCGGCGGAGGTAGTACGCGGAGAATTGTTTATTTGCAAAGATTGATTTTTCAATAAAATCAGTCCCTGCTCTGCCAACGATTCAAGAAATCCGTCTGCGGCGTCGAACAGGCTTTTGTCCTTTAAAAATCTGAGATACTCGGCTTCACCGGACGTCAAAGCGTACCAGAAATCGCTTGAAACTCCGTCCAGTTGAACGAACGTATGCCTTTGTTCGTTTGCGATATAAGTTCTGCTGTTATCTTGAGCAGGGAAATATGTACGGTAAGAAAGCCATTTGGGTAATGAGATATCCTGAAACGAGTATTTCATAAAATATATTTGCTCCTGTTAAGTATTTGCTGTATTTCTTCGTTGTTACGGACAAATTCCGGGTTTTCTTCACAGTAACCGGACAAAAACATATTGTAGCAATCGTATAAAGAAAGCGGGTCGTAAAGCAGTGCGCTGAGCTGCAGCGTGACTTCCGCCCCGTAGAGTATTTCTTTTTCACGGCGCTCGTCGGGCATAACGGAGCCGTCTATACCGTTTGTAAACGGAACGTCCGGCGCGGTTACCAGTTCATAATCTACTATTTCCGATAATAAGGTAACGTTGCTGTATTCAAGCGTATCGTTTATAAAATGATTTTTGTGCAGGATACCGACGTGACGCCCGAGCTCGTGCGCGAATTTTTCAACGTATCGGCTTTTGTCTATGCTCCAGTAATCGCAGCATTTATTTATTATCAGCTCTTTTTCTTCGTTTGTCTGATAAGCAAGATCAAGCACGCGGAAAGGGCATTTGACCTCCGTATAGGTAAGACAGGGGTCGACGAGCCTGCCGTTTGAGTAGCGGACGATCTTAAGAAAATCAAACTCGGACGGAAGCTTATGATCGGCAAACCGCTTATAATACAAAACTTTCGGAAACTCGTCGGATATTTTCTCGATGGCGCGGCTTACGGCAAGTTCGCGCTGTCCCGCGTCTGAAGGATTTAAGCCGAAAATAAGCTCGGCGTCCTTTTTGGAGCGGTAAATAAGAGGACCGTTATAATTCCAGCCGCCGCCTTTTATAAGGATCCAACAGTAATCGTCCTTCTTTACGGCGACAGACCTTCCGTGGATTATCGAAGGTATCAGGGCTTTACAGTCTTCATAGAGAATGCCATCGGGAGAAAACATTCTCCCGATGGCGGCGCTGTTGAATAATTTAAGTTGCTCTTGCTTTCGCATCAACCTTGTTTGGCACTGATACCGCAGAAGTAGTCATTTTGCTTGCCGCAGCCCTGATTCGCGGCGACAGATGACGTGACGGTCTTTGTGATCTTAAGCATTGCTTTTTCTCCTTTCTGTAAATTTAAAAATATACACAAATTATAGCCCGATTACGGGCAATTGTCAAGTTTACGACAATCTTATTAAATAATAAGACTGGCGGTGACGAAATGATCAAATACGACAGACTGTGGGAAACAATGAAAAAGCGGGGCGTCTCTCAATATAAACTTATAAACGAGCATAACGTCAGCAGCGGGCAGCTTGACCGACTCAGAAAAAACGAGCACGTCAGTACGTTTACCCTTGATAAGCTTTGCCGCATTCTGAGCTGCAGACTTGAGGATATCGCCGAAATAGAGCTTGATAAGGAAAAGACGGAAGGAAAGTGATTGTTTCATCTTTTAACAATTTTCATTATAAATGCAGGACTGTACCTGAAACGGTACAAAATGCGGGTTTATGAGAAAAAATAAAGATTTTTTGCCGGGATCGCCGGCTTTTTTACGTCTTGGATCTTTTTGTGATACACTCTTGTTAAATCTTTCGGCGGAGCGTTCTTTTATCGTTTTATGCTATTGCCTAAATTAAAAATGTATGCTATTATAAAATAAAAGAATTATAACAAGAAGGGAGATAATCAAATTGATAAAGGTCATCATGGGCTTAAGAGGCTCGGGAAAAACTCAGAAGATAATCGATCTTGTCAATACCGCCGTAAATGAAGAGGCGGGAAACGTGGTCGTTGTCGAAAAGGGTGAAAATTTAAGATTTAACATCAAGTACAGCGCCAAGCTTATTAACATCGAGGAGTATAAGCTTGCGCTTTCTTATGATACGCTTTACGCTTTCGTCTGCGGGCTTTATTCGGGCAATTACGACATAACCCATATTTTCATAGACGGGCTTTATCGCTTAGCGAACGACTCTGACGAAAAGCACGCGGCGGAGTTTCTCGAAAAACTCGAGGCATTTGCCAAAGGCGCCGGCGTTTCCGTTACCGTGACCGTCAGCGGCGAGGCGGAGACGGCATCCTCAGAGCTTAAAAAGTATTTCTGATAAATAAACTTTTTAATAAACAGAGGGAGAGTGGAGAAAAAATGGACTTCACGTTGTCAAACGAACACAAGCTTTTCCGCAAGATGTACCGTGAGTTTGCGGAAAACGAAGTAAAGCCCCTGGCGGAAGAGATCGACGAAACCGAGCGCTTCCCCGAGGAAACGGTCAAAAAGATGGCGAAGCTCGGTATGATGGGCATCTATTTCCCCAAGCAGTACGGCGGCGCCGGCGCGGACGCGCTCGCGTACGTTATGGCTGTTGAAGAGCTCGGAAAGGTCTGCGGCACGACCGCCGTCATCCTTTCCGCCCATACGTCGCTCTGCTGCGCGCCTATTTTCGAGAACGGCACCGAAGAGCAGAAGATGAAATACCTGCCCGATCTTTGCTCGGGCAAAAAGCTCGGCGCTTTCGGCCTTACCGAGCCGAACGCAGGCACAGACGCCTCGGGTCAGCAGACGACGGCTGTTTTAGAGGGAGACAATTACATACTCAACGGCTCGAAGATATTTATCACGAACGCGGGCTACGCCGACGTTTTCGTCATCTTCGCCATGACCGATAAAAAGCTCGGCAACAAGGGCATTTCGGCGTTTATAGTCGAACGCGGCTTCAAGGGCTTTTCGGTCGGAAAGCATGAAAAGAAGATGGGCATACGCGGCTCGTCCACGGCGGAGCTCGTTATGGAAGACTGCGTAGTACCTAAGGAAAACCTTTTGGGCGAGCTCAACGGCGGCTTCAAGATCGCCATGAAGACGCTCGACGGCGGCAGAATAGGCATCGCGGCTCAGGCGCTCGGCATAGGCGAAGGCGCCGTTGAGGAAGCGATAAAATATACCAAAGAGCGCGTGCAGTTCGGAAAGCGCCTTTCCCAGTTCCAGAACACCCAGTTCCAGCTCGCCGATATGCACACAAGGATGCAGGCGGCGCAGTTCCTCGTTTACAACGCCGCGATGAAGAAGCAGAACCACGAGCCGTACAGCATGGACGCCGCGATGGCCAAGCTTTTCGCCGCCGAGGCGGCAAGCGACGTTACGCGCCGCGCCGTACAGCTTTTCGGCGGTTACGGCTACACCCGCGAATATCCCGTAGAGCGCATGATGAGAGACGCCAAGATAACCGAGATATACGAAGGCACCTCGGAAGTTCAGCGTATGGTCATCGCCTCTGCGTTAGGCGTTAAATAAGGGGGTATTTAAAATGAAGATAATCGTTTGCGTAAAACAGGTACCCGATACTTCCGGCAAGGTCGCCGTAAATCCCGACGGAACGCTTAACCGCGCTTCGATGGCGGCGATAATAAACCCCGACGATAAAAACGCCGTAGAGGCGGCGCTCACCCTTAAAGAGGAAACGGGCGCGGAGGTCGTTATAGTTTCGATGGGTCCCCCTCCGGCGGAGGGAATGCTTCGCGAGATACTCGCCATGGGCGCGGACCGCGCGGTCCTCGTCTCGGGCAGAGAGTTCGGCGGCTCTGACACCTTCGCGACCTCTCAGATAATCGCCGCGGCTATCAACACGATAGGCGTGGATAAAGAGGATATCATCCTTTGCGGCAGACAGGCGATAGACGGCGACACGGCGCAGGTCGGCCCGCAGATAGCCGAGAAGCTCGGGCTTCCGCAGGTCTCCTACGTTGCCGAGATAAAGAAGGAGGGCGACTCTCTTATCTGCAAGCGCATGCTCGAGGACGGCTATATGACGATAAAGGTCAAAACGCCCTGCCTGCTCACCTGCATAAAAGAGCTCAACACCCCGAGATATATGTCGGTGCCCGGCATAGTCGACTGCTACTCAAAGCCTTTAGAGATATTCGACTTCAACAAGCTTAAGGACGATCCGCTCATAGAGCTTGACACGATAGGCCTTAAGGGCTCGCCCACAAATATATTCAAATCCTTTACGCCTCCGCAGAAGGGCGCCGGCATGATGCTCGAGGGCGCCGATAAGGAGACCTGCCAAAAACTTGCGGGCATCCTTGCGGGGAAGCACATCATATAAGGAGGATATTGAGATGAGTGAGTTTAAAAATACTGACGTTGAGCAGTTCCACGGCGTTTGGGTATTCTGCGAACAGCGCGGCGGCGCTTTGATGCCGACCGACCTCGAGCTTATCTCCGAGGGCAGAAAGCTTGCGGACGAGCTTTCCTGCGAGCTTTGCGGCGTGCTTTTGGGCGATAAGGTCGAAGGCATAGCGAAAGAGCTCGGCGGCTACGGCGCCGACAAGGTGCTCGTTTGCGAGTCGCCCCTTTTAAAGGATTACACGACCGACGCTTACGCGAAGGTAATATGCGACCTCGTTGAGGAAAAGAAGCCCGAAGTGTTCCTTATCGGCGCGACCAATATAGGAAGAGATTTAGGCCCCCGCCTCGCGGCAAGGCTTCACACCGGACTTACCGCCGACTGCACGCATCTTGACGTCGACGTAAACAAGTACATACAGTTCTTAAGCGAAAGCTCGACTCTCGACCTTTCGAAGCAGAAGTTCAATATGGAGGACAGAAACCTCAAGATGACCCGCCCCGCGTTCGGCGGCCACCTTATGGCGACCATCATCTGCCCGAGGTTCCGTCCCTGTATGTCGACCGTTCGCCCCGGCGTTATGAAGAAAGCCGAATTCGATCAGAAGAAGGCGGACGCCTGCGTTATAGAAAAGCCGGCGTTTTCACTTAAGCCCGAGGATATAAAGACCGAGGTGCTTGAGATAGTCAAAGCGGCGAAGCAGCTCGTCGACCTTACGGGCGCGGACTACGTCGTGTCGGTCGGACGCGGCATATCGAAAGACGTAAAGCGCGGCATCGAGCTTGCAGAAGAGCTCGCGGCGGTACTCGGCGGCGTCGTCGGCGGCTCGCGCGCCGTTATTGACGCGGGCTGGCTCTCAGCCGACCATCAGGTCGGGCAGACGGGCAAGACGGTCCACCCGAAGATCTACGTCGCGCTCGGTATTTCCGGCGCCATTCAGCATAAGGCGGGCATGCAGGATTCCGAGTGCATCATAGCCGTAAACAAGAGCGACACGGCGCCTATTTTCGAGGTCGCCGACTACGGCATCTGCGGCGACCTTTTCAAGGTCACCCCGCTTCTTATCGAGGCGATAAAGGCCGCCAAAGCGGCGAAATAAGCTTACGGCCAATAATAAAGCGGTCGGCGCAAAAGCGCCGGCCGTTTTTTGCGCGTATCTTTTTTCTTTTTATCTATTGTAAAAACGCACGGTTATGTATTATAATATGTATTATGAATAAGTATATCTTTATAATAGCGTTATTGTGCGCTGCGGTAATATTGCTTTCGGGATGCTCGCCGAAGCTCGGCGGGGACGTGTTCGCGCTGCCCAATCTTCCCAAAGAATACGTTTCGCTTCAGAACGAGCTGAACGTTATCATCTCAAACGGCGCCGAGTACGCCGCCGCCGAAAACGGAGTGAACAGGCAGGCGGTCCAGCTCGTCGATTTAAACGCCGACGGAACGCCAGAGGCGATAGCTTTCTTTACCTCCGGCGACGGGGCTATCAAGGCTTACGTTTTCGGATACGGCGAGGACAGATACGCGCAGATAGGCGTGCTTGAAAGCTACGGCAGAAGGATATGGTCGGTCGATTACCCGGTCTGCTCCGAAAAGGGCGACAGGGCGATTGCCCTTTCCGTCACCTTTGACGACGAGGTGACCTACGGTATGACGGTGGCGTCGGTGCGCGACGGCGAGCTTCGGCAGATGCTCGACCTTCAGTACAGCGAGGTGCTTTTCGAGGATACCGACTCCGACGGATGCGACGAGCTTTTCTTCGCCGTCCGCAACGGCGCGTCGGGGGCGTATCTCGCGCAGATGTATAAGCTTTCGGGCGACGAATACAAGCTCCGCTACACGGCGGCGATGTGCACCGAGGTGCGAACGGTCGCCAATATGCAGATCGGCATGACCGCCGACGGAAAGACGGCGCTTTATATAGACAGCGCCGCGTCGAACGGCGGCTTCGTCTCCGACGTGCTGACGCTTGACGGAAGCGCGCCGGTAAATCTTACGGTAGACGCCGCGGGCGGCTCTGGCATGGCTACGTGGAGGGCTTCCGCCGTTTACTGCGCCGATATCGACGGCGACGGGATAACCGACGTTCCCGTGTTTGAGGGCGGCGAGCTTAAAAGTATGCTTTCGTGGAAGGATTTCACGCTGGACGACACGAAAGAGATAGCAAAGACTTATTACAACCTTACCGACAAATGGTATATGCTTTGGCCCGAAAAATGGGGCGACGCCGTCTCGGCGGAAAGAAAAAGCGGCGCGGACACCTCTTCGGTGACCTTCTTCGTACCGCAGACGGCGGGCGACGGCTATAACGGAGAAGTGAGGAACGCCATCCTGACCGTTTACGTATTCACGGGGGAAAACAGCGGTGAAAACCTTAAGAGCTATCCGGGCATAAAGGTGCTCGCGACGAGCGGCTCGACGGTTTACGGATGCTTTCTTATTGAAAACGATTACAAAAGATATTCGCTTAACGAGGAACAGCTCAAAGAAGCCTTTAACGTCATAGAACAGTCTTGGAACACGGAGGGATACTGATATGAGCAAAAAGGTGCTTGTTTTAGAGGACGAAGAGAATATACGCAGCTTCGTCGTATTCAATCTTAAAAAATCAGACTATGAAACGGTAGAGTTTGACAAGGGCAGCGACGCCATACAGTATATGCAGGATCATTCGGACGTATCTATCGCGATCCTTGACGTTATGCTGCCGGACGTCTCCGGCTTCGACGTCTGCCGCAAGATAAGGGCGACGGGAAAGCGCACGGGCATAATCATGCTGACAGCCCTGTCGCAGGAAAGCGACAGAGTCACGGGGCTTATGACGGGCGCCGACGATTACGTCACGAAGCCCTTCTCGGTCGCCGAGCTTGTCGCGAGGGTAGACGCGCTTTACCGCAGGATGAACGGCGCGGGCTTCGACGACAACAGGATAACGGTCGGCGATTTCACGCTTGACATGCGCTCGCGCGAGCTTTTAAGGTCGGGCGAAAGGATAGACCTTACGCAGGTCGAGTATCTTATCATCAAGGCGTTTTTCGATAACCGCGGCAAGGCGCTTTCAAGAGAAGAGATAGTGACGCTCGTCTGGGGCAAGGACTATCACGACGACCTTAAAGTGGTAGACGTCAATATACGCAGACTGCGTCTTAAAATAGAAAAGAACGCCGCGATGCCGGACCATATAGTCACGGTATGGGGCTACGGATACAAATGGGAAGAGTAAATGACCGATAAGTTGCGGGGGTTTTCCTTTAAGCACGGCGGCATAAAGCGCCGCTGGCTCTTAAATAACGTCCTCGTCGTGTTTCTGGTCATAACCGCGCTTATGGTGGGCGCGGGCTTCGGGATAAACCGTTATTACTACGCCTCCGTCTCGAACAACCTTGAAACGCGCGCGAAAACGCAGGCGAGATATATAAACGCGTACGTAAGCTCGTCCTACGAGTCGTTTTACGAGTATTCAAGGCGCGCCGTGCAGAACTTTTCCGACGCCGACAAAATAGAGATGCAGATACTTGACGGATACGGCAGGGTCATGTTCTCGTCATCCGGCTTTACGGCGGGTTATCTTCCCACGACGCAGGAGGTGCGCCGGGCGATATCCGAGGGGGGAACGCACACCTTCGTCGGAGAGGACACGGGCATAAACGACCGCGTCGTCGCGACTACTGCGGCGGTGTATTACAGAAACTCAAAGATAATAGGCGCGGTAAGATACGTTTCGTCGACAAGGGCGATAGAAGCGCAGCTTCGGTTCATTTATCTGCTTATAGCGGCGCTCGAGCTGCTGCTTCTGGCGATAGTCATCGTGACCAACCTCTATTTCGTCCGCTCGATAGTCAACCCGATAATAAAGATAAACGAGCTTACGAAAAAGATAGCCGGCGGTCAGCTCGGCGCCAAGCTCGACAGTACGTTCGAGGGCGAGGTAGGCGAGCTTTGCACCACCGTCAACGGCATGTCCGACGAGCTTGCCCGTTCCGAAAAGCTGAAAAACGATTTTATTTCCTCCGTCTCGCACGAGCTTCGCACGCCTCTTACGGCGATAAACGGATGGACCGAAACGATAGAAAACAGCCTCGACGACCCCGACACGGCGAAAGAGGGACTTTCGATAGTCAAAAAGGAAACGGCAAGACTTTCGCAGATGGTCGAAGAGCTTCTGGATTTTTCGCGTATCGAATCGGGCAGGATGAGGCTGAACACCGAGGATTTCGATATAAGAGGCGAGGTTTACGACGCCGTGTTCACATATAACGACCTGCTCCGGCGCGAAAACATGAAGGTAAATTACGACGAGGGCAACGAGGAGATACTTGTGCACGGCGACAAAAACAGGCTAAAGCAGGTGTTTTTAAACGTGCTCGACAACGCCGCGAAATACGGCAACAGCGGCGAAAACATAGATATCACGGTCAAAAAAGAGGGCGACGCGTGCGTCGTCCGCATCAAAGATTACGGTCAGGGCATACCCGAAGACGAGCTGCCGCACGTAAAGGAAAAGTTTTTCAAGGGCAGCGCCAAGGGGCGCGGCACGGGCATAGGGCTTGCCGTATCGAACGAAATAATATCCCTTCACGGGGGAAGCATAGAAATAGAAAGCAAGGTAGGAAACGGCACAGAGGTGACCATAACTCTGCCGACGATTCAGGAGAAGATATGAAAGAGACAAAAAAGACTTCCATAGGCGGGCAGGCGCTTATCGAGGGCATTCTTATGAGAGGGCCCCGCAAAACGTCCATTGTCGTAAGAAAATCAGACGGAGAGCTTGTTACAAAGCAGGAAGAAATAGGCACGAACAGCCATAAGAAGTTCTGGCGGCTGCCATTTATTCGCGGCACGGTCAATTTCTGGGATTCGCTCAAATACGGCATGAAGGCGCTGACATATTCGGCGAGCTTTTTCGAAACGGAGGAAGAGCAGGCCGAACAGACCAAGCTCGACAAATGGATAGAAAAGAAAATAGGGTTTGAAAAGCTTCAGAAGATAGCCATGGGCTTCGCCCTCGCGATAGGCGTTATCGTGCCGATAGCGCTTTTCATCCTTACGCCCACGCTGCTCGCGGGGCTTGTGGGCGACCTTATAAGCCCGGTCCTGAGAAACCTGCTCGAGGGGATGATCAGGATAATCATTTTTATCTGCTTTATCTGGATAACCTCAAAGCAGAGCGACGTGCACAGGACCTATATGTACCACGGCGCCGAGCATAAAACGATAGCCTGCTACGAAAGCGACGCTGAGCTTACCGTCGAGAACGTAAGACAGTGCAAACGCTTTCATCCGCGCTGCGGCACGAGCTTTCTGTTCATCGTCATGATAGTCAGCATACTCGTCTTTTCGGTCGTCCGCTGGAGCAATCCGTTTATAAGGATGGGGCTTCGCCTCGCGCTTCTGCCGGTCGTTGTCGGCGTGTCGTACGAGCTTATCAAGATCGCGGGAAGATACGACAACTTTTTCACGCGTATACTGCGCGCGCCCGGGCTCGCGCTTCAGCGCCTTACCACCGCCGAGCCCGACGATTCTATGATAGAGGTCGCCATCAAGGCGTTAAAGGACGTCATACCCGAAACAGAGGGAGAGGACAGGTGGTAAAATGGTAAGAACGGTAAACGACGCTTATCTCGACCTTAGAAACGATCTGCGCATGGCGGGGGTAGAGGGCTTTCAGATAGAGGCGAGAGAGCTTATTTGTTACGCGCTCGACATCCCGCGGGAAAAGTTTTACGACAAGCGCGGCGAGCTTGTGTTCGAGCACGGCGAACAGAAGATAGAGCGGGTTTTAAAGCAGCGCCTTTCGGGCACGCCGGTCCAGTATATCACCGGCCAGTGGGAGTTTTACGGGCTGACGCTCGACGTCTCGCGCGATACGCTCATCCCCCGCGCCGACACTGAGCTGCTTGCCGAGGTCGCGATAAAAGCGCTCGAGGACAGGTCGCGCGGCAGGCTTTTAGACCTTTGCTGCGGCACGGGGTGCGTCGGCATAGCCGTCCTCAAAAACGTGTCCGACGGCGTTACCGGCGTCTTTGCCGATAAATCAAGCGCCGCCATGCACGTCGCGAGGAAGAATATCATGCGGCACTTTTTAAGCGCGCGGGCGTACACCGTAAACGTAGACGCGCTTCTGCCCGCGCCGGAAAATATCGGGCGCTTTAACTTTATCGTCTGCAATCCGCCTTACGTCAGAACGGGAGATATCCCGACGCTTGACAGAGAGGTCCGGCAGGAGCCGCTGGCGGCTCTCGACGGCGGCGAGGACGGGCTTGATTTTTACAGAGCCATACCCGAAAACTTCAAACCGGTGCTCGCGCCGAACGCGACGCTGGCGTTCGAGGTCGGGATGGGACAGGCGTTCGCCGTTATGGATATACTCGGCAAATGCGGCTATACGGATATAAAGTCTTATAACGATCTTCGCGGCGTCGAAAGAGTCGTCACGGGAACGTATAAAGAATTTTAGAACAAGTGTTGCGTTTTTCAAAAGAAGGGTATATAATTTCAGATAGATAAATTAATAAGAAGAAGGTGCGGAAATGGAAAGAGAAAAAGCGTTGGATACAGCGATAGCGCAGCTTGAAAAACAGTTCGGAAAAGGAACTATCATGCGCCTCGGCGACAGAGGCGGCGTAGTAGAGGTCGAAGCGGTCTCTACGGGCTCGCTTTCGCTTGACGCGGCGCTCGGCATAGGCGGAATGCCAAAGGGCAGAGTGGTCGAGATATACGGCCCCGAGGGGTCGGGCAAAACTACGATAGCGCTTCATCTTATAGCGTCGGTGCAGAAAGAGGGCGGCACGGCGGCGTTCGTCGACGCGGAACACGCGCTCGACCCGACTTACGCGGGCGCGCTCGGCGTAGATATAGACAGTCTTTTAGTCTCTCAGCCGGACAACGGCGAGCAGGCGCTTGAAATAACCGAAGCGCTGGCGCGCTCGGGCGCGGTCGACGTAATAGTCATAGACTCGGTCGCGGCGCTTGTGCCTAAAGCGGAGATAGAGGGCGAGATGGGCGAAAGCTTTATGGGCCTTCACGCAAGACTTATGTCGCAGGCGCTCCGCAAGATAGTCGGGCCGATAGCCAAGTCGAACTGCCTCGTCGTTTTCATAAATCAGCTGCGCGACAAGATAGGCGTCGTCTACGGGAATCCCGAGGTAACGACGGGCGGCAAGGCGCTTAAATATTACGCTTCGGTGCGCGTTGAGATAAGAAGGACCGAA
>JAFSVO010000125.1 GCA_017444965.1 Clostridia bacterium
CTTCACCGTAAAACGCCTTTGAGTGGTCCATATGCTTTAAATGGCACAGCTCGTGCACGATAACGCTGTCGCACACGGCGGGGGGAGTCAGCAGTAAAAGGCAGTTTAAGCTTATGCTGCCCGATCGCGAGCAGCTGCCCCAGCGCGTTTTCTGCATACGCACCGAAAAGGCGCGGTACTCAACGCCGACAAGGGGCGCGTAAAGGTCGAGGCGTTCCTTAAAGCGCTCGCGCGCGGCGTCTTTAAGGGCTTTTGCTTCTTCGTCGGTAAAATACGGCGTCGGCGGCGCGTTCTCACGGCGCTTTTTCAGGTCAAAAAGCGTCTTTTCTATCCATTCGCGGTGCTTATCTAAAAACTCGCGCACGGCTTTGTCGGGCGCGCCGAGCGGCGCGCGGACCGTGACCGCGCCGTCGGGCTTTACCTGTATCGCCATCGTCCTGCGGCGGCTTCTTATTATTCTTATATCGGTCATAAAACGATCTCCTTAAAGAAAGGATAACACAAAGCGGCGCGATTTTCAACGGTTGACATAAGGCGAGGGAAGGAGTAAATTAAAAAAGGGTGATAATAATGAAGATCCTTTCCATAGGCAACAGCTTTTCGGAAAATATGCAGACCTACGTCCATCAGATGGCGGAGGCGGCGGGCGAAAACGTTACCGTCGTGAACGCCTATTACGGCGGCTGCACCATGCGTCGCCACACGGTGTTTTACGACAAAAAGATACCTATTTACAGAAGATATATGAACGGCAAATGCGAAGAAGAGGGCGTCACCCTTCAAAGCATCATAAGCTCCGATAAGTTTGACTTCGTCACCTTCCAGCCCGGCACGGGCGGATGGGAGGAGCAGGGCGAGGTCACGCCCAACGCCCCTTATTTCGGCAGGCTTATCGGGATAGCGAAGGAATATCAGCCGCAGGCGACGCTCGTTTACAATCACTACTGGGCGGATTCGGACACAAGTACGCGCAACGTGTTCAGGCTTGTTTTCGGCTCTGACCGCGAGAAAATGAGAGCGCTCTGGCAGAAGTACGCCGACCAGGCGAAAAACGAGTACGGCATAGAGTATATAAACCCCTGCGGGCTCGCTGTCGATATCGCCTATAAGGAAATGGGCGACCGGCTTTACCTTGACGGCTACCATATGAGCTGGGTCGGCAACTATCTTTTAGGCTGCGAGTGGCTCGAATACTTTACGGGCAAACGCACGCCCGAAAGCTTTATCCCGACGCCGCCCGAAAACCCGAAGATAGAAGTCGCGGCGCCCGATGCGCGCGAGCTTGAAATTATGCGCGAGGCGGCGCATAAGGCGGTGCTTTCGGTGAAAAACACCCCGGCGTCGCTCGGGATAAAATAACGAAATAACAATATATGAAAGCGCGGGACGAAAACGGCCCGCGCTTTTTCCGTATTTACGGCAAAGCGTTTCTTTTTTAATTGATCTCGGCGGTGCCGGTGTCGTAAATAAGCCCCGAGGCGCAAAGCGTGCCCCAGCTGAAAACCGTCGTAAGCTGACCGCCTCCGCCTTCAAGATCTAAGTCCCCCGCTTTCCAGGGGGCGGTGACGCCGGCGTAGCCGTACTTTTTATCGACGGTGTGGCCCGCGGACTTCGCGCCGTCGTCGATATTGTCGGGGCCCGCGACCTCGTCGCGCAAAAGCCACGCCGCCCGATCGGATATAAAGCGTTCCGCCGTTTCGCGGTCGTAGCCCATGCCCGTAAGCGCGGTGATACGCGCGTCATCGTCGGCGCCGTTCGTAACTATATCCGCGACGGCTTTGTACTTGTCAACGTCGAAGGTGCCCGTGCGAACAGAAGCCGAAGACTTGGGAACGCTGCGCTGAGAGTCGTTCGGGTAAGTCCCGTCCTCGTTTTTGCCGTATGAAAGGCAATAGCCGCCGTCGCCGCCGTCGCGGCTGACGTCAAGCGTTCCCGAAAGGTCGCCTAAGGATATTATGCTCTCGGGCAGATAGCCGCCGTAGCAGGGCCATGCGAGGTTAAAGTGCAGGTCGCCGTTGTTGTTGAAGAGAACGATAGTCTCTTTGGCGTTTTGGGGCGAGATACGGTCGTACGCCGTGACGGGCCAGTTTTCCTCGCTGTTTTTAACAAGCTCGTATATCTCTTCGCCCGACATTTTGCCGAACGCTTCTATCTGCTCTTCCGCGCTTAAAGCTTTGAACTCCTCATAGGTAACGGGCGAGCTTTGAGAGTCTGCGGTATCCTCGGGAATTGCCTCCGGAGCTTCGGCCTTTTTAGACCGCGCCAGAAGAAAAACGCATACTCCCAAAATGAGTACGGCCGCGATGACAGCGATTATTTTTACAGCGTTGTTCTTTTTCATAATGCTTAAGCAATCCTTTAATAAGTTTTTTGTCGGGCGCGCTGTTTGCGGGCGCTCCAACAAAATCTATTCTATCACACTCTGAAAGAAAACGGAACATAAAAATAAAGGAAGCAATCTTCAAGTTCACGACGTAGAAAAAAACTCCCCGCCGATTACGTCCGAAACGTCGCTTGATCCTCATGCTTCCGTAAAAAATATACCGTGAAACAGATAAAAAGTCAATGAAAATGAAAACCGCATTCGATAAACACGGGCGAATTGAAACTGCTGAAGAAATTGAACGCGGATGACCGGACAAATAGAATTAAAGCACTAAAAAAGAAGCACCGGCGCCGCAGTTGCTGTCGGCAATAGTGCCGCAGCGCGATCAACATCACATGCTTCTTCTTTGGGTAGTATAACAATTAAAACAAACAATGTCAAGCAAAACTCTATAGTCCGGACTGACGAAAAGCAGGCGGGCGCACCGGATGGACGTGCGTCCGAAGAAGGTATAAGCCCGTCAAATGTCCCAAGTGTAAACGTACCATGTTCCGTTATGGCGCATATCTTCCGTGATAGGCGTTTCTTCTTTCCCTACGCCGTAATAGTAACGCTTACCTTTATATTCGCACATATAAATATCATAGATCGGCAGTTCATCCGGTATTCGGTCAATGTTGTTAATGACGTAAAAAGACATAGAATAGGGATGCTCCCACGGAGGCGGATACTTGCCGTCCCACAACGTATTGGCGGTAACGTCTCTATAGGCGATAATGCTTTCGGCGCGATCTTTCGCGTATTTTATCCCCAATGCGTTCGCGGTAAGTCTGCTCCTCATCCTTCCAATCGGTAAACAGTCCCATCGGATGTATAATTCGATCTCTTCGTCGGTGATTCCGTGATCTTTGAAATAAGCGATCAGGAAATCTCCGCCGTAAAGCCCTTTGTACGGCCCGCAGTACGTGCTTTCCGGGACCGGATGAGAATCGTATTCTTCTAATATGACTGTGCTTTCGAGGGAATCAAACATAGGGATCTCGGAAGGGCGGTCTAAAGCTACGGATAAATGATCGTCTTCCGAATAAACGGACAGGTTTTCGAAAGCGTAATCGATACGGTTTTCCTTGCAAAACTCTCGAAGGTTCCGGCAGGCGGATATACCGGAGAAGCGCCTTTTAAACTCATCCGTCGGGTCGCGCCCGGGTTCGGACAAAGATTTTTTCAGGTTTTCATAATTCTTTTTGTCAAAAATATACCGATATTTATATTCCTTTGTTCCCCACGTGCGCAACGGAGCCAATCCGCAGTCGTGACACGCTACGGTTAGTGTTCCGTCTTCAAAGGTTGCTGTAATCGAGAAGTGATTATTGACGCTTTTCTCATCACAAAGTTGTATCGATCCCATCAGATCACCTTCCTGAATCGTATTGACGTTTCGGCAAATAATCATTGCCGGATAACAGATAAAACGGCGCTTCGAAGAGGGCGTTTTTCCGACGATTATCCTCTTAAAACAATAATAATATATATCAAGTCCAATAAAACGGACTAAGATATGCGACTGTTCTGCCGAGAGAAGGCTTTTGCTGGTATTGATTCAGAAAAAACACAGGAAGCCTGGCCACGCCGATAGATGAGCAAGCCTCTATCAATACGTCCAACACGACTCGTGGGACGGCTTCCAATAAATATATACACATTTTTGATTTTGATGTCAATACGGCTTTGCAGAAAAAGGTGAACGAGACAAGCAAAGAACAACCCGTTATAGACCTTAAAGAAAACAAAAACAGAACCGAAACATGGTTCCAAGCCTTAGGGCGCTCTACGCCGTTCGGGGGAACCAAGTTCGATCCTATAAGAATGTTATCATTTTCGGATGAAAAAGTCAATGGAAATGAAAACACCGGTATACCGGATCACGCCGCACGCGTGCGGCGATGATATACAGCCCTTGCGGGCTGATGATATACCAAGCCTCCGTTCCGTCGGCTTGGATAAAAAAATCCCGTTGCAAAAGCAACGAGATTTTTTGGTGGAGGCGAGGGGAATCGTTCTCGCCTGCGGCGACTAATGAAGCGAAGCCGCCCCGTTCCTTAATTAGCGAACACAGTGAGCGACTTCATCAGCGAAGCGTCTTTGAGACAGTATAACTTAATAAATGAAATATTGCTGCGCAATATGAAATAATCCTTCGGATTATGAAATATTTTCTGCCGAAAATATGAAATAAAATTCGTTCCTTCATGTGCGGAGCACATTTCACACGCGAAGCGTATTTCATATGCCGCAGGCATATTTCACTCGTTCCGCAAGGAACGAATTTCATTGAAAAAAGCACTGCTCACGCAGTGCTTTTTTCATGGTGGAGGCGAGGGGAATCGTTCTCGCCTGCGGGCAGGAATAGTTATATTGCCGCCTTTGGCGGCAGTTATATTATGCTCTTCGAGCATAGTTATATTTTGCGGCTTTGCCGCAAAGTTATATTATATTCGCATTCAAGCTGCGCGAAGCGCAATGTCGTTCGGCGCATGCCGAATATCATTGCAACGCAATAAAACAAGCCGCAGGCGAATCTGAAAGA
>JAFSVO010000126.1 GCA_017444965.1 Clostridia bacterium
ATGCTGAACGGGGGCGCAGCGGCTCCCGAGCACGGGGAAAGAAAGAAAACTGCCGACTACGGCGACGGCGCACAAAAGCGCGGCAATAGTAAGTTTTTTTACAGGTTTCATAATAAACGCTCCTTTTAAAAGTTCCGAGAACGGCTTATTCGGCAACGCTCCCTTTGATACGCGGGTATTCCCCGCAAAAGTCGGTCGAAGCTTTCTGGCTTCCTCTCACGCCGGAACACGGCTTCCCATCGCTGCCAAAGTGTCGGCGAAAGGCGCTCCCCTCCCGCCGCCCGGGTATCTTTCCCCGGCGCCGCTTCCTCCCTTCAAAAGAAATAAACCGGAAATACCTTACGCGGTATCTCCGGCAAAACCAGCGTTTCCCTACGTCGGCATTATCCGCATCAGGTTTAAGGGTCGAAGGGTGCGCCCTTCCTCTCAGCCCGCCTGCACGAGCTCCCCTTATTCGGTTGTCGATAATATGATATACCCCTTTTTCCGCAATTGCAAGCGTTTTTTACGGGTAATATCTTGTCGGTTTTGTGAGCAGAATTATAAGGTCGACTATTATGCCGAACCCCATAAAGCCGCAGGTGAAAAGATAAAGCACGCCCGTAAACGGCTTTTCCTCATAAAACTTATGCGCGCCCGTATATCCGAAAAACAGACACAGCAGAATAGCTACCCATTTGCTTTTAGAGCCCATATTTTTCGCCCTCCGGTATTATATCAAGAAGCTTGTAATCGTCTTTTGAAAGCGCCCTTTTCAAAGCGCCGCGGCGAACCTTTTTTGCGGCTTTTATATACGCCTTGCCCGAAACGTGGTCGGCGCGCGCGCTTTCAACGCCCGGCACAGTCATAAGCGCAGTACATACGCGCTTTTCGCAGTGCTCGCACATCATGCCGTCTATAACAAGAGTAAAGTTCGCCGCATCGCGCCCTTTTCTTTTCGCGTCATGGCGCTCCTCCCTTATTTTGACAAGATTTAAACGCAGGGCGTTGGTCACGACGCAGAAGCTGGAAAGGCTCATCGCGGCGGCGGCGAACATCGGATCAAGCTTTAATCCGAAAACGCCCGCGGCGAGCGGTATGCCGATAAGGTTATAGAAAAACGCCCAAAAAAGATTTTGCCGTATGTTGCGCAAGGTCGCGCGGCTTAAGCGCACGGCGGCCGGCACGTCGCAAAGTTCACTTTTCATAAGGACAACGTCCGCGGCGTCGACCGCTACGTCGGCGCCCGCGCCAATAGCTACGCCTATATCGGCGCGCGTAAGCGCCGGCGCGTCGTTTATCCCGTCGCCTACCATAATGACCTTGCCTTTGCTTTGCAGTTCTTTCACGGCGTTTTCTTTGCCGCCGGGAAGCACCCCCGCAAGGACGTCTGAAACGCCCGCCCGATCGCCTATAGCCTTTGCCGTTTTTTCATTGTCGCCCGTAAGCATTACGACCGAAAGGCCCATATTTTTAAGCTCTTTGACCGCCTGCTCAGCGTCCGGCTTTAAAACGTCGGCGACGGCTATAAGCCCGAGCGCCCGCCCGTTTTCGGAAAACATTAGCGGCGTTTTTCCCTGCTCCGAAAGCGTGTCTGCTGCATCAGTCTGCGCTTTGTCGACAGACGCGCGCGAAGATATGAAAGAAACGCTTCCGCCCAAATACAAAGAGCCGTCTTTTTGTGCTTCAAGCCCGTTTCCGAATATGGCTTTAAAGTTTTGAAGCGCAAAGGTTTTTACGCCCTGCTCTTCGGCGTATTCGCACACGGCGCGCGCCAAAGGATGCTCGCTTAACGCTTCAAGCGAATACGCCGCGCTTAAAAGCTCGTTTATCCCGACTCCCTCCGCGGGCAAAACGTCGGTCACCTTAGGCGCGCCGCGCGTTAAGGTGCCCGTTTTATCGAGCACTACGGTCTGCGCCTTGCCCGTTTCCTCAAGCGATACGGCGGTCTTGAAAAGTATGCCGTATTTAGCGCCCACGCCGCTCCCCACCATTATGGCGACGGGCGTCGCAAGCCCCAAAGCGCAGGGGCAGCTTATAACTAAAACGGTTATCCCGCGCGAAAGCGCCGCCGCGAAGGGCTGACCGAGTAAAAGCCATACGACCGTGGTGACGGTCGCTATCCCCAAAACAACGGGGACGAAAACGCCCGATACCTTGTCGGCGGTACGCGCTATAGGCGCTTTGGTTGCCGAGGCGTCGCTTACCATTTTTATTATCTTTGAAAGGGTCGTGTCGGCGCCGACCAGCAAAGCTTCGCATTTCAAAAATCCCGTCGTATTTACCGTGCCCGAATAGACAGTATCGCCGGTTTTCTTATCGACCGGTATGCTTTCGCCTGTCAAGGCGGATTCATTTACAGCGCTTGTCCCGTCTATAACTTTGCCGTCTACGGGTACGTTTTCGCCCGGTCTTACTATGAATACATCGCCCGGCTTTACGGCGTCTATCTTAACTTCCGTTTCTTTGCCGTCTTTTATCAAAACGGCGGTCTCGGGCGCGAGCTTCATAAGCGATCTTAACGCGTCGGTCGTTTTGCCCTTTGAGCGCGCTTCAAGCGTTTTGCCGACGGTTATAAGGGTAAGTATCATCGCGGAAGACTCGAAATAAAGCTGCCCCATAAGCTCGTGCGCCGCGTCGCCGCTTGCCGCGGTCATGCGGAAAAGCACGTAAACGCTCCATACAAAAGACGCCGCGGAGCCTATAGACACGAGCGTGTCCATATTCGGCGCGCCGTGAAGCGCCGCCTTAAAGCCGCTTATATAAAACCTTTGGTTGATAACTATTATGACAGCCGCCAAAAGAAGTTGCAAAAGCCCCAAAGCGACGTAATTTCCCTCAAATAAGGCGGGCACGGGAAAGCCCCACGTCATGTGCCCCATTGAGAAATACATCAGGACTATAAGGAAGAATACAGACGATATAAGGCGTTTTACAAGCGCGGGCGTTTCTTTGTCCGCAAGCGCGTCTTCCCGCGCGGCGGCGTCGGGTTTTGCGGCGGCGCCGTCCTTTAAAGCGGCGCCGTACCCCGCGTCTTCGACCGCGGCTATTATTTCAGCGGGTGCTGCCGTGCCCTCAACGCCCATAGAGTTCGTCAGCAGATTAACGGCGCAGGACTTAACGCCCGGCACCTTGGATACCGCTTTTTCAACTCTCGCGCTGCACGCGGCGCAGCTCATACCCGTAACTGAATATTGCTCCATTATTGCTTTCCTTTACTGTTATTAAACGCGCTTCACCTTCAGGGATTTATTATACGCCCTGCGGGCTACAATCCCTCCGGGTGCTTCGCACCCACCTCCCTTTACACAAGAGAGGCATTCTCCGCTTCGCTGACTTTTATTATACTACCACAAAAGTAAGGATGACGCAAACGGCGTTATTTTATCATGCTCATCCAGCGCAGGGCGTCGGATAGCCAGTTCTTTGCGACCGGCTCGCTTCTTCCCGTGATCTCTGTCGCGATTGAAAGCCCGTGCGCGCCGCTCGGGTAGATATGCATTTCAAACGGCACGCCGTTGTCGGCAAGCGCTTTTGCGAATATAAGCGAGTTTTGCACGGGCACAAGTTCGTCGACCGCCGTATGCCACAAAAACGCGGGGACCGTCTTTTCGTCTACCCTGTTCTGCAAAGATACGAAATCTATCTTTTCGGGGTCGTCTTTATCATCCAATAAGATATTGTCGATAGAGCCGCGGTGGGCGTACTTTCCGCCGTCTATAACGGGATAACCGAGTATTATGCCCGTCGGGCGCAGATAGTTTTCGGGTATATCGAGCGCGTTATGGACAATATCGCTGTCGTACATCGTGCCGAAAGTCGCCGCGAGGTGCCCGCCCGCGGAAAAGCCTATGACGAAAACGCGGTCTTTTAAAACGCCTAATTCCCGCGCGTTATCTTTGATAAGCTTCATCGCCTTAGCCGCCTCTATAAGCTGCGCCGGGAATGGCTTTCCGCGCCGCTCGTTTGAATTCACTTCATAATGAAGCACAAAGGCGTTATACCCCGCGGCAAGGAACGCGAGCGCGATAGGCTCGCCCTCGCGCTTTCCGCAGTATTCGTACCCGCCGCCGGGTATTACGATAACGCCCGGGCGCGCGTCGTTATAAGGAATGTTCGGGCAACGCCCGGCGATATACGCCGTAAGCGATACGACCGCGTCGTCTTCACCCGGCAGGGTGAAACGCTTTATTTCCATTATTCCCTCGTTTTCGTTTGGCATTGCGGTTTTCCTCCGTCATCAGTTTTTAAGCGCGTCCGTTATTTCTTCCGCGAACCTGACCGTTTCCATAGCGTCCTTCGCGTATTTATCGGCGCCTATCATATCGGCGTATTCCTTAGTGAGCACCGCGCCGCCGACGACAGTCCTGCACCACGGCGCACGGCGCTTAAGCTCGTTTATCGTTTCTTCCATAGCAGGCACGGTAGTCGTCATAAGCGCGCTTAAGCCGACGAGCGGCGCGCGCAGTTTTTCAGCCGTTTCCGCGACCTTTTCGGGCGGCACGTCTTTTCCTAAGTCAATTACGTTAAAGCCGTAATTCTGCAAAAGCAGCTTTACTATGTTTTTGCCTATATCGTGAATGTCGCCGCGGACGGTGGCTATAACGAAAGAGCCTTTACCCGGGTCGCCCGTTTTCTCGGGCAGCGCGCTTTTTATTACCTCAAACGCGCTTTTTGCGGCTTCCGCGCTCATAAGCAACTGGGGCAGAAAGACGGTTTTTTTCTCAAACCCTACGCCTACCGTGTTAAGCGCCGGGATTATCTCGTTATTGACTATATCGAGCGGCGCCGCTTCGCGAAGTCTCTCTTTCGTGCAGGCGGCGGCTTTATCTTTAAGCCCTTTTACTATCGCCCGCGTAAGAGATGAGCCGTCCGCTTCGGTTTTAGTATCCGCGGTATTCTTTGAAACGCTTACGGCGTCTGCGAAGCTTTCGGACGCGGCTATATATTCGGCGCAGTTTTCATCAAGCCCCATTAAAGCCTTATACGCAAAGTACGTTTTCATCATATCCGCGGAATATGGGTTCATTATGGCGGCGGAAAGCCCGTTTTGAAGCGCCAGAGCAAAGAACGCGCTGTTTACGGCATCGCGCTTCGGCAAGCCGTAGGATACGTTTGAAATGCCGAGCGACGTCGCCGCACCGAGCTCTTCGCTTATAAGTTTTACAGCCCAAAGGGTCGTTTGCGCGGCTTTCGGGTCGGCGCTCACGGTCAACGCGAGCGGGTCGAAAATAATATCCTTTTTATCTATGCCGTAAGACTCGGCGACGGAAAGTATCTTTTTCGCGATATCAAGTCTTCCCTCCGCCGTGTCGGGTATGCCGCTGTCGTCAAGCGTTAAAGCCACCGTCACGCCGCCGTATTTTTTCATAAGCGGGAAAATCGCCTTCATGCTCTCTTCTTTGCCGTTTACCGAATTGATAAGCGCTTTTCCGTTATAACAGCGAAGCGCGGCTTCCATCGCGGCGGGGTCGGAGGTATCTATCTGAAGCGGCAGGTCGACCACCGCCTGGATAGCCTTTACCGTCTTTTTAAGCACCTGCGGCTCGTCTATCTGCGGCAGGCCGACGTTTACGTCGAGTACGCTTACGCCCTTTTCCTGCTGTGAGATAGCCTCGGATAAGATATAATCAATATCGTCTTCCAAAAGCGCCTGTTTAAAGCGCTTTTTTCCCGTAGGATTTATGCGCTCGCCTATCAGCACGGGCAAACGCCCGAAGGTGACCGCCTTTGCGTAGGACGAAACGACGGTCAGATTTTTCGGCTGAACCTTGACGGGATTTATACCCTTTATCTTTTGATTTAATTTCTTTATGTATTCGGGCGTCGTGCCGCAGCAGCCGCCGACTATGCGAACGCCCTCGCGCACGAGCCGCGCCGCTATATCCGAAAACTCATCGGGCGTCACGTCGTAAACTATTTCGCCGTTTACGACCGACGGCAGGCCCGCGTTCGGCTTGAAAATCACGGGCACCGACGCGCATTCAAGAAGTTCGCGAACGATAGGCATAAGCTGTTTGGGTCCGAGCGAGCAGTTAACGCCCAACGCCAAAGCGCCCATTCCCTCGGCGAGCGCCGCCATTGCGGCGGGGGTCGCGCCGGTAAGCAGTTTTCCGTCTTCGCCGTACGCGCATGAAGTCATCACGGGAAGGTCGCAGCACTCTTTCGCGGCTAAAAG
>JAFSVO010000127.1 GCA_017444965.1 Clostridia bacterium
CTCTTTCACAGAAAAAAGAGACTTGCTTTGCAAGTCTCTTTTTGAAGTTTACTTCGCCTTCGGCGAGTTATATTGCTTCGCAGTTATATTCGGCTGACGCCGAGTTTTATTGCGCTTCGCGCAGCCTAAGTGACACCGCCTAAAGATGTCTCTTCTTTTTTGGCATTTATTGCAGAGTTCGAACCTAAGACCCTCCGCCCCGGCATTTTCGAATTGAAAACTTTACGCTTTTCAAGTATAATAAAAAGGAAATAACAAACGTTTTTCAGAGGACAAATAAAGGAGGGGCATAAAATGGGATCCGAAAAAAACAGGTTCGCGGCATGGATGGACGAACATCCCGTCGCCGCGGGGTTTGCGGTAGTTATCCTGTATATGTTGTTCCGAAAGGGCGCGTATTATATCTTTTTGAACGCGCAGGGCGCCGCCTTCACGGTGATGCACGAGCTCGTTGACGTCATCTGGCCGTTTTTGATGGCGGCGGCTTTCGGAAAGCTCGTCATATACAGAAAAGGAAGATTTTTCCGCACGCTGCTTTTAGGTATAAGTCTTTTTCTGTACGGCCTTCTTTTTGGATACTGCTTAAATCTGATCCCGCTTTTAAAAGAACCCGGCATAGAGTGGCAAACGCCCGTTATGATCATATGGGCGGTCGTAACGATGTTTTTCGTCGGTTTTCGTGAAGAATCGTGCTACCGCGGCATCGTGCTCCACGTTTTCGCGAAAAAGTATATGAAAGACAGAAAAGGCGTCCTGATATCGGTTTTTGCTTCGTCGTTTTTCTTCGCGATCATGCATATAGCTAATATATTAGTCGGACAGTCCTTTTTTGAGTGCGTCATCCAGATCATAAACGCCTTCTTCTTCGGGGGACTTTTCGCCGCCGTTTATCTTCGCGGCGGAAACCTTTGGGCAGTCATGGCGCTGCACGGGTTTATCGACCTCGGACTTATGTCAAAGAACCTTCTGACAAAAACCTTCGCTTCCGACGCGATAGCGTTTATCGCAAACAATACGGACACGTCGGCAAGTACGGCGCAGACCGTGGTATATTTAGTTTTGTGGGCTGCCGCTTTCTGCCTCACGCTTATTATGCTTCGCAAAAAGAAATGCGAAGAAATAATTGAACGTTTTCGCCCCGAATGATATACTTGACGTTGAGGCGAGGGCGCCTTAAAGATTTAATATAAAGAGGAAATGCGTAATGGAATCCAACAAAGTTTATCAGGTATCAACCCTTCAAGCGCTGGCGCTCGGCTACACGAGGCCGGTAGTTACGGTAGAGGAATTGCTTTGCCACGGCGATACGGGTCTCGGGACCTTTGAGGGCGTAGACGGTGAGATGATAGTGCTTGACGGCGTATGCTATCAGGCGAAGCAGGACGGCACGATAGTCCGCGCGACCGATATCGCGGGCGTGCCCTTTGCCGTAGTCGGTTTTACCCAAAACGGCAGAAGATTTAAAATGGAAGAAAAAAAGGATATTGAAGCCGTTAAGACCGAGCTTACGCTCAGAATAGACGAGGACTTCGGGCTTAACAGCGTCCATATCGCGAGGATAGACGGCAGCTTTGACCTGATACGCGCGCGGGCGGGCGCCGCTTATAAGTCTCAGCACGTGTCGCTCAAGGACATCCTTTCAAAAACGCAGAAGGAGTTTTCCTTTGAACACGTTCGCGGTACGCTCGTCTGCGTGTATTATCCCGATTATATGGACGGCATAAACGCCTACGGATGGCATCTGCATTTCGTGTCTGAGGACAGAAAGCGCGGCGGACACGTGTTTGAAGTGTCAATGAGTTCGGGAGAATGTGTTCTTCAGAAGATGGACAGGATAGAAATACAGATGCCGAGGGAAGCGGCTTTCGACACCTATTCTCTTAAGCAGGCGTCCAAAGACGAGATAGTTCAGGTAGAGCAGGGGAACAAATAACCCGCTTTTAAGCGAATATTCCGAAAGCTGAGGATTTACCCTCGGCTTTTACTTTTTTGCGACGGTCACACGCGGTTGTCTATTGTATTTAAAGGGGATATATGGTAAAATCAAAACAGAAAAACGATTTATAATACCGTTGATAAAAGAGGAGGAATAACCATGAAAAAAAGAATTTTAACCGCTATCGTCGCGACAGTTTTAGCGCTGTCGCTTCTGCCGCTATCCATGTTTGCGGCAAACGCGCCCTCGGCGGCAGACCTTAAAACGCCGCCCGCGATCTCCAAGCTTGAGATACACAACGACGGTCAGAACAACGTGTGGCTCGAGGTCACGGTGCAGACGCCCGCCAACGTGAAAAGCGCGGTGGATTATTATGAAAACCACGAAAAAGGCTACAATCAGGCGGGATATTTAAGCGGGATATCTTTAGAGTATTCGATAGACGGCGGCGAATGGGAAGAAACGACTCTCAACTATTCCCCCAATTACGGTCAGAACGAAGACAACTGGAACGGAATATTCGAAACGGAGTATTTAAGCAAGCTTAAGGTCGACTCCTCGATCAAGGTGCGCGCGAGATACACCGGCGCGGACGAGGCGGGAAATATCCGCGTGAGCGACTGGTCGAACACCCTCGTTTTGAATGAAAAAGCCGACTTTGAGGCGCACGACTGGGCGAAGGCCGAGCTTGCGCAGGCGGACAAGCTGGGGCTTATACCCGACAGCCTTAAAAACGCGGACCTTACGAAGCCTATTACCCGCGCGGAGTTCGCGGCGGTAAGCGTCAAGGTCTTCGAGGCGCTGACGAACACAAAGGCGACGCCCGTTACGAATAATCCCTTTACCGACACTAAGGACGCCGAGGTCTTAAAGGCGCTCAACGTCGGCGTGACGAACGGCGTCAGCGCGACGAAGTTCGAGCCCGACACCCTTCTTAACCGCGAGCAGGCGGCAACAATGCTTACGAGAGTTTATAAGAAGGTCGCGCTTTCGGGCTGGACGCTTGAAACGGACGGCAATTTCAGCGCGGCTTTCAAGGCGCTTTTCACCGCGCCCGCGGCTTTCGCCGACGATAAGAATATTTCCGCGTGGGCGAAGGACAGCGTTTACTTTATGGCGTCTAAGGGCATAATAAACGGCGTCGGGAACAACACCTTCGCGCCGCGCGCGACGACGAGCGCCGAGCAGGCGGCGGGTTACGCCCAGGCGACCCGCGAGCAGGCGCTTATAATCGCGACGCGTATGGTAACTAACCTCGGCTGATAAGCTTAATTTGCGGGGCTGTCGCAGTTTTTATTCTGCGGCAGCCCGCTTTTTATTCTTCTTTCGAAAAAGCAAGAAAAAATAAATGATTTTTTAAAAAAGGTATAGCAAAAAATCAAATAATGTTGTATACTATTTAGGGAAAATAGACAGGAAGACATACACCTTTAATAAAAGAGCGAGGGTGTGTGTTATCCGTGTGTAAATTAAGGAGGGTTTCAAAAGTGGCAAAAACAAAAACGACCGTTCCTTTTACGGGGACGGCGGAACAGGAAAGAGAGCTTCAGAAGGTCATAGCCGAGTATAAAGGCGTGCCCGGCGCGCTCATGCCCGTTCTTCAGAAGGCGCAGGCAATATACGGATACGTGCCTTTAGAGGTACAGAAGATGGTAGCCGAGGGCTTGGGCGTAAGCCTTGCCGAAGTATAC
>JAFSVO010000128.1 GCA_017444965.1 Clostridia bacterium
CTGTATCGCGTCGGAAAAGGACGCGGACGAAACGCTTAGATCTGCCCTTTCGGGAAAAGAGATATCCCCTCTTAAGCTTTCGGGCTTTTTAGGCAATATGTTCGTTTATTCAGGCGCGCTATACAAAAAATATGATATAATAATGCAGATACATATGGCGGTAAAGAGAAACGCCTCTACCTATCTTTTCAAGACGTGCGGCGCAGACTGCGGCGGCGACTGCGTAAGCGACGAGATACCCGCGAAAGACGTTATTTCCGTACTTGACAATATAGAGCAAGCGGGCGGTCTGCCGCAAACTGTCCTTTATAACCTTAACGCCTCGATGGCGCATAAACTATCTACAATATGCGGCAGTTTCAGAAACGTTCGGCTCGGCACGGCGTGGTGGTTCTGCGACAACAAAAGCGGCATTGAAGAGCAGATACGCACGATATGCGAAACGGGTCATATCGGCTCGTTCCTCGGTATGCTGACCGACAGCAGAAGCTTTCTTTCTTACGCACGGCACGATTATTTCAGGAGGATATTCTGTTCCTGCATAGGCGAGCTGACAGACGCCGGCGAATACGCGCCCGAGTGCGCCGACGCCCTTGTTAAAAAAGTATTTTATGAAAATATAGCCGAACTTTTGGAGGTAAAGAAATGATACAGATGATAACAATGCGTTACCCCGGCGGGCTTAAAAAGGCGTTTACCTTAAGCTACGACGACGGAGTAGAGCAGGACGCCCGCCTTATTTCTCTTATGGAAAAATACGGCGTTAAAGGCACCTTCAACATAAACTCGGGACGTTTTGCTAAAGAAGGGACCGTTTACCCCGAGGGGCAGGTACACAGACGAATGACCCTTGCGGAATGCAAAAAGGTCTATTCTTCAAAAAACGTCGAAGTTATATGTCACGGAAGCGAACACAAGTATCTTACCGTCGTTCCTCCCCAGATGGCGTTCTCGGAGCTTTTGTCCGATAAAACGGCTCTCGAGCGCGAATTCGGCAAAATAATACGCGGGCTCGCCTATCCCTACGGCCCCGTAAACGACGACGTTATATCCGCGGCGCGCCTTTGCGGTTTTATTTACGGCAGGACGACGAAGAAATCTTTATCGCTTAAACCGCAGACGGACGATCTTTTAAACTACTGCCCGACCTGCCACCACAACACACCCGAGCTTTTCGACCTTGCAAATGATTTTACCGAAAAAACTCCGACGTGGTATCCTTTCCTTTTCTACGTTTGGGGGCATTCATACGAGTTCGAGCAAAAAAACAACTGGGACCGTATAGAAGAGCTGTTTAAAAAGGTCGGCGGCAGACAGGACGTTTGGTACGCGACGAACACCGAGATATTCGAATATATTGAAGCGTTTAAAAGGCTCGTCTACTCGGGCGACGGTCTGACCGTATATAACCCCACTCTTTTGACTATATACGGCGAAACGGATAACGAAAGCTTTTCGGTCGCGCCGGGAGAATGCGTCAAACTTAGAGAAAAAGCCGAATGATCGCAGTTCCGATAGCAAAAAGCGCCGCGCGGGAAAGTCTTTCCCGCGCGGCATATTTTTTGCTTTGATTTTACGACAAAACGTTTATAACCAGATCCGCGAATATCAGATGCCCCGTCAGAACGCTGTCGATCTC
>JAFSVO010000129.1 GCA_017444965.1 Clostridia bacterium
ATATAAAGGCAAATCTTACAGCCTTATTACAGCAATTAAGAAAGAAGTACCTTACAAAAGACAGCACCGTAAGCGGAAGCAACAGCAATATAAGAAACGTTATAGAGTATATCAACGAAAACCTCTATTCGGATATGAGCCTTGACGGTATATGCAAGAGGTTTTTCGTAAATAAATCCCGGCTTAACAGAGACTTTAAAGAGTACACCGGCTCGACCGTCTGGGATTATATTATAATCAAAAGGCTTTTAAAAGCGCAGGAAATGATAAGAAGCGGCGTCAAGACCAATATTGCCGCCGAAAGCGTCGGGTTTCACGATTACTCCAATTTTTACAGATCGTACAAGTCGCATTTTAAAGTGTCGCCGAAGGACGACGGCAAAAATTGATATATTTACAATATTAATAAAAACTTTTTGCAATTGAATTGATAATAAGATAAGCGTATATTTTTATTATCAATAGTGAAAGAAGGCTTGAATATGAAAAAACTTGCTGTCGTTACGGGCGCGGGCGGCGTTTTGTGCTCGACCTTTTCCAAAGCGCTCGCAGAAAAAGGTTACGCCGTAGCGCTTCTTGATTTAAACGAGGATGCGGCGAAAAAAGTCGCCGATGAGATCAACGCGTCGGGGGGCGCGGCAAAGGCGTACAAGGCGAACGTCCTTGAAAAAGAGGCGCTTACAAAGGTTAAAAAACAGATAAACGCCGATTTCGGAAAATGCTCTCTGCTTTTAAACGGAGCAGGCGGCAACAGCCCGAAATGCACGACCGATCACGAGGAATTCCTCGAAGGCGACGAAAGCGCCTCGGATATAAAGACTTTTTTCAACCTTGACAAAGCGGGCTTTTCATTTGTTTTCGACCTTAACATACTCGGAACGCTTATTCCGACTCAGGTATTCGCCGCCGATATGATAGGTCAAAAAGACTGCTGTATAATCAATATTTCCTCAATGAACGCTTACAGACCGCTGACCAAGATCCCCGCGTACAGCGGCGCGAAAGCCGCCGTTTCCAATCTTACGATGTGGCTTGCGACTCACTTCGCGAAAGAGGGAATAAGGGTAAACGCGATAGCCCCGGGCTTTTTTGTGACAAATCAAAACAGAGCGCTGCTCTTTGACCCCGACGGCAATCCCACGGCTCGCACGGGGAAAATACTGAGGGCAACCCCTATGGGCAGATTTGGTGAGCCGGAGGAGCTTTTAGGCACGCTTTTGTGGCTTTGCGACCCCAAAGCCGCAAGCTTTGTAACAGGTGTGATAGTTCCCGTTGACGGCGGTTTTTCCGCCTATTCGGGCGTATAAAGGAGAGGGAATATGAAAATAGTTATCAACGCTTTTGCCGACGAGGCAAGCAAAGAGCTTTCGGGGCAGATAGAAGCCATGAAGGAAAACGGCGTGTCCGGACTTGAGATACGCGGCGTAGACGGCGAGAATATTTCAAAGGTCACCTGCGAAAAAGCCAAAGAGATAAGAAAGATGATGGACGCGAGCGGTCTTTCCGTCTGGTCGATAGGTTCGCCCACGGGAAAAATAAAAATAACCGACGATTTTGCGCCCCATTTTGACGAGTTTATGCATATGCTCGAGCTTGCGTATATTTTGGGCGCGAAAAATTACCGTCTGTTCAGCTTTTACGGTACGAACGAAGGCGATTTCAGAGACGACGTCTTTGAGAAACTCAACAGGTTCTGCGACGAAGCCGAGGGCAGCGGGGTTTTGCTTTCGCACGAAAACGAAAAGGATATTTACGGCGAAAAGGCGAAAGAATGTCTTGAGATAAAAAAGGCGATACCACGCATGGGCGTTATCTTTGATCCGGCAAATTACGTTCAGTGCGGTCAGGACACTTTGGAAGCCTGGAAAATGCTCGCGCCGTACGTTACTTATATGCATATCAAAGACGCTTTGCCCGACGGAAGCGTAGTTCCCGCGGGTCACGGCGCGGGAAACGTAAAATATATTCTCGGCGAGTATATGAAAAACGGCGGCGTAAACGTTACGGTAGAGCCGCATCTTACCGTTTTTGACGGACTTAAAGATCTTGAAAGCGATAAGACGACAAAGATCAATCAGTTTACATATAAATCAAGCCGTG
>JAFSVO010000130.1 GCA_017444965.1 Clostridia bacterium
CTGCCGCCAAGTTTGTTTATCGCGTTTTTACCACAGGCGAGCTCTTCTTCGATATCTCCGGATTTATAAGGAACAAAAAAACCGCCGGGTTTTACAAACGGGATACAAAGCTCCGAAAGAGAATTGAGCTTTGCGACCGCGCGTGACACACAGATATCGCATTGTTCACGGAATTCCGGTTTTCTTCCCGCTTCTTCACATCTCACATGCAGGGCATCGATCCCCTGAAGATCTAAAGCATGAATTACGTCCTGCAGGAAGAGTATACGCTTGTTTAAAGAATCCATCAGAACGACCCTTAAATGTGGAAAACTTATCTTCAGAGGGATTCCGGGGAAGCCGGCTCCGGTGCCTACATCATAAAGTGTTACTACATCTGTTGAATCTACAAGGAGTTTTCTGATCTCGGGCACCTTCACTATCGACAGGCTGTCAAGAAAATGCTTTATGATAACATCTTCATATTCTGTGATCGCGGTAAGGTTCATCACCTTGTTCTTTTCAACGAGCATATCCGCGAAGCTTTCCATTCGCGAAAGGGCGTCGGGCGAAAGGGATATCCCCTGCCCCGCGGCGGATTTTTCTATTAAAGATGCAATATTCATTTTTTATCCCCCCGGTGAGAGAGCCAGACGGTCAGCGCGCCTATGTCGGCGGGAGAAACGCCGCTTATCCGCGACGCCTGCCCGAGCGTGCGCGGTCTTACCGCGCCGAGCTTTTCGCGCGCCTCTATCCGTAAAGTGATAATGGAGGAATAGTCCACGTCGTCGGGAAGGACGAAGTCCTCCATCTTCTTCTGCTGTTCTATGTCTCCGAGCTGGCGCTTTATGTATCCCGCGTACTTTATCTCCGTTTCGACAAGCTCTCTTATCATTTTCGGAAGCACGGGTCTTTTTTCGTCCGCTTCGGCGAGAGAATCGTAGGTTATCTGCGGCCTTCTGATAAGCTCGGCAACCGTTGCTCCGTTCTTTTCAATGGGCGACGTTCCACGTGAAACAAGAAGGTCGTTAAGCTTTTGCGAAGGCGGCAGAACGGTGCTTTCGCACCTCTTTATTTCTTCCTTTACAAGCTCTTCTTTGGCGCGGGTCTCGGCAAGGCGCTTTTCCGATACGAGCCCGAGCTCTCTTCCCTTTTCCATAAGACGCGCGTCGGCGTTGTCCTGGCGGCATACGAGTCTGTATTCGCAGCGCGAGGTCATCATTCTGTACGGCTCGTTCGTGCCGCGCGTCACAAGGTCGTCTATAAGCGTGCCTATATAACCGTCGCTTCTTTTTAATACGAAGGGCTCTTTTTTTGAAACGAACAGAGCCGCGTTTATGCCGGCGATAAGCCCCTGCGCCGCAGCTTCCTCATAGCCCGAGCTGCCGCAAAGCTGCCCCGCGGCGTAAAGCCCGGGAAATCCCTTTATCGAAAGAGAAGCGTCGAGGCACAGCGGGTCTAAACAGTCGTATTCTATAGCGTAGCCCGGCCGCATGATAGCGGCGTTTTCAAGCCCTTTTATAGTGTGCAGCATATTAAGCTGCACGTCTTCGGGCAGCGAGGTCGAAAGCCCCTGCACGTATATTTCGACCGAATCCTTTCCGCACGGCTCCAAAAAGAGCTGATGCCGCTCCTTGTCGGGAAAATTCACTATCTTGACTTCGATCGAAGGACAGTATCTCGGCCCTACTCCGTCGATAGTTCCGTTATAAAGCGGCGAACGGTCGAGAGCAGATCTTATTATTTCGTGTGTTTTTTCGTTTGTATAGGTCAGATAGCACTTTTGAGAATTTGAAAGCGGCGCTTTGTTTTCGGCGAAAACGAATCCGTCCTCGTCCTCGTCGCCGTTTTGCTCGGACAGCCCTTCGTAATTTATTGTGCGGCCGTCAAGGCGCGGCGGCGTTCCCGTCTTGAATCTTCGCAGCTCAAGGCCGAGCTTTGTAAAAGACGCCGACAGCAGGTCGGCGGCCGCCAGACCGTCGGGGCCCATTTCGCGCACTACGTCGCCCGTGAAGGTCTTTGCTTTAAGATAGGTGCCCGTCGCGAAAACGAGAGCCGATACGTCGTAATACGCGCCGCCGCGCAGATAAAGGCGCCAACCGGTTTCCGTCCTGTCGAAGGAAACTGCCTCGCCTTGCCTTAAAGTCACGTTTTTTTCGGCTTCAAGAGCGTGCCGCATATACGCGCGGTAAGCCATTCGGTCGGTCTGCGCGCGCGGCGAAAAGACCGCCGGCCCTTTGCCGCGGTTAAGCATACGGAACTGCAGGCAGGCGTATTCCGCGGCCTTCCCCATTTCCCCGCCTAACGCATCCGTTTCGCGAACGAGCTGCCCTTTAGCCGTTCCGCCGACTGACGGGTTGCAGGGCATATTGCCGACGGCGTCTAAAGAAGTGCAAACGCACAGAACGCTTCTGCCCATCCTCGCGGGAGCGAGCGCGGCTTCTATCCCCGCGTGCCCCGCGCCGACGACGGCTATATCGAATTTTCCGGAAAAGTATTCCATAATCCCTCTACCGAAAGTATAATTATTTAAAGTAATTACAAACAGTTATTTTCCAACGCAGAATCTTGAGAATATTTCGGACGCGATATCGGCGTCCGCGATGTCCCCCGTTATTTTGCCGAGAGCGGACAACGCCCTTTCGGCGTCGCTTAAAAACGCGTCCGCGGTCATGCCCTTTTCCGCGGCGTCAGCCGAAAGGCGCAGAGCCTCCGCCGAGGTCTTTAAAAGCGCCGCCTGGCGCGGAGAAGTAACTAAGACGCCCGATACGTCGGGAATAAGCGAGGAAAGCCAGTCAAGCAGCGGCGAAAGCCCCGTTTTCTCTTTTGCCGAAAGGGTAAAGACGGTATCAAAGCCCAAAGCCCGCGCTTCCCTTTCCGAAAAAACGCTTTTAAGGTCGGATTTATTGATAACGGCGCATTTCGGCACGCTTTCGGGTATCATCGCGGCTGCCTTTTCGTCGTTTTGAGATAATGGCTCCGAGCCGTCAAAGACGCATATAACGCCCTGCGCTTTCCCTGCGGCGTCCTTTGAAAGCTTGATGCCTATTTCCTCGGCAAGGCTTTCGGCGTCTCTTACGCCCGCCGTGTCGGATAGCCTGAAAAGAGCGCCTTTAAGTGTGAACGTCTCTTCCACGACGTCTCTCGTCGTGCCCGCGTCGCTTGTAACGATAGCGCGCTCAAACCCCGCGAGAGCGTTGAAAAGAGTGCTTTTTCCGGCGTTCGGTCTGCCTATTACGGCGATTTTTACGCCGTCGCGCAGGACGGAGCTTCGAAGAAAGCCGGCGTAAAGCTTTTCCAAAGCCCCCGCGGCGTCTTTAAGCGTTTCCGCGGCTTTAAGATAATCGAACGGCACTATATCCTCGTCCGTGTAGTCGCAGACGGCGTAATAGTGCGACAGCGTCGCGGTTATTTTTTCGCGAAGCGCGGCTATCTCGCCGGATACAGAGCCCGAAAGCTGAGACGCCGCGGCGCGCGCCGAAAGCTCGGAGGTAGAATAAATAAGGTCGGCGGTCGCCTCAATGCGGCACAGATCGAGCTTTCCGTTAAGAAAAGCGCGTTTCGTGAACTCCCCCGCTTCGGCGTACCTTGCGCCGAAGAAAACGGCGGCGCGCAAAGACGCGTCGACTACAGCTGATGAGCCGTGGCAGTATATTTCAGCCATATCCTCGCCGGTATAAGAACGCGGCTCTTTAAAGCACGCGGCGGTACAGAGGTCGAGCGTCTGTCCTTCCGCGTTTTTAAGCGCGCCGAAGTAAAGCTTCGCCGCGTCCCGCGCTCGCGCCGGTTTTGCGCATTTGGCTTCGAACAGCCTGTCGAGCACGTCAAACGCGCCCTCTCCCGAGAGCCGTATTATTCCTATAGCCGCGGGCAGCGCGCCGCCCGAATATGCCGCTATGACGTCCAGACGATATCACCTCACGCATATATGATAACACACCTTATTTAAAAAATAAAGGGCTTGACCTTACGGAAAATTACTTGTATAATAATATCAAAATTATACAGGGGGTTTAAAAATGAAAAAGTTTTTCAAAGAGTTTAAAGACTTTATTTCCCGCGGCAACGTTCTCGACATGGCTGTCGGCGTCATCATCGCCACGGCGTTCGGCGCGATAACCACCACGCTCGTGCAGAAAGTCCTTATGCCTCTTATCGGCCTTATCTTCGGCGGCGTCGATCTCGACAAGCTGAATATAGTGCTGAGGCCGGCTGTTATGGAGGGCGAAGAAGTAGTCAAAGAAGCGCTCGTTATGGAGATCGGCACCTTTATCTCCGCGGTCATCAACTTCATAATCGTCGCGTTTATAGTCTTCATTATCGTCAAGGCTTTCAACAAGGCGCGCGCCGTAGCGGAAGCCAAAAAGAAGAAGGAAGAGGAAGAAGCGCCCGCGGCCGAGCCCGAGCCGGATCCGCAGATCGTTCTTCTTACCGAGATCCGCGACCTCCTCAAGAAATAATCTTTGCACGATCAACAGAGACGGGATATTTCCCGTCTCTTTTTTACATTTATACATACGTTTCGTTAGGTTTCGAGCAAAGACGATTTTCGGCATAAAACCCGCTTATTTCGTGATATTCTTTTGTCGGGAAGTGATGAATATGACGAAATACGCGATCTCTAAGGAATTCAGAAAAATACCCGTTGAAAAGATAACGAAAAATCCGAATCAGCCGAGGAAAAAATCTGACGAGGAAGAGCTTTTGTCCCTTTCGAGAAGCATAAAGACCTTCGGGGTGATAACGCCGCTGACCGTGAGGAAAAAAGGGGACGGATACGAGCTGATAGCGGGGGAGAGAAGGCTTCGTGCCGCGAGAATGGCGGGACTTTCCGCGGTGCCGTGCTTTATCGCCGAGGCAAGCGACAGGGACAGCTCTTTTATGGCGATAGTCGAAAACATAGAGCGGCGGGACCTCGATTTTTTCGAGGAGGCGGCGTCGCTTAAAGAGCTTATCGATAATTTCGGGCTGACTCAGGCGCAGGTCGCGGAGGAACTCGGGCGAACGCAAAGCTCTGTCGCGAACAAAATAAGGCTTTTAAAGCTTTCCGACGGCGCGGCGCAGGCGATACGCGAAAACGGATTATCCGAACGGCACGCGAGAGCGATACTTAGGCTTCCGAAAGAAAAGCAGGAAGCGGCGGCTCTTTACGCGGCAAAAAGAAAGCTGAACGTCGAGCAGACGGAAAAGCACGTGGACAGGGCTCTTTCGTCGGAAAAGGAAGAGAAAAGAAAAAGGGACGTTATTCTGATAAGAGACGTAAGACTCTTTTTAAACACGCTCACAAGAGCCGCCGAAACGATGAGAAGATCGGGCCTCGACGTAAAGATGAACAGGGAAGAGACGGAAAAGGAAACGAAGGTGACGGTGCTTATTCCGAAAGCAAAGAAGCAAACCGTCTGACTTTAAACGGAAGCCCGTTTCACGTGAAACAAAAATAGTTTCGCGCGAAACGGGTTTTTGTTGCAATAAATAAAAATAAAGATTATAATAGAATAAGCAAAGGAGGGTCGCTATGGGAAAGATAGTAGCGGTCGCCAACCAGAAGGGCGGCGTCGGAAAAACGACGACCTGCGTCAATCTCGCGTGCTTCGTCGCGGCAAACGGCAAAAAGGTGCTCGTCTGCGATTTCGACGCGCAGGGAAACGCCGGCTCGGGGCTCGGCGTGCGCGGCGAACCGGGTAAAAGCATATACGACGCGCTCGTAGCGGGCGAAGAGATAACGCCGCAGAAGACGCCCTACTGCGACGTGATCCCGTCGGATATAAGGCTCGCGGCGGCCGAGCAGGAGATACACGATCTTGACGCGCGCGAAAAAAGGCTTAAGACCATACTCGATAAATTCAAAAACGAATACGATTATATCTTCATCGACTGCCCTCCGTCGCTCAGTCTTCTGACTATTAACGCGCTCGCGGCGGCGGAAACGGTGCTTATACCCATGCAGTGCGAATACTACGCGCTCGAGGGGCTTTCGCAGCTCGTCAGCACGGTCAGAATGGTCAAAAAAAGCATAAATCCCGACCTTGAGATAGAAGGCATACTTTTAACGATGTACGACGGACGGACGAACCTTACGATACAGGTCGCGGAAGAAATAAAGAAGTATTTCGGTCAAAAGGTCTACAAGACCTTTATACCGAGGAACGTAAGACTGTCGGAGGCGCCGAGCCACGGGCTTCCCATAATCGCGTACGACAAAAGCTCGAAGGGCGCGGAAAGCTACGGGAACGCGGCGCGCGAATTTCTTAAAAGAAACAGAAAGGGGAGATAAGAGTGTCGTCGAAAGGACTCGGACGCGGGCTTGACGCCCTTTTCGGAGAGGCGGCGAGCGACGAAAAAATAAAAGGGATAAGGATCGCGGATATAGAGCCTAATAAGGATCAGCCGAGGCGCGATTTTGACCCCGAAGCGCTTGAAAGCCTTACGCAGAGCATAAGGCAAAACGGCGTGATAACGCCGATAACCGTAAGAAAAACGGGCGACACGTACAGGATAATCGCGGGGGAACGCCGCTGGCGCGCGGCGAGAAGCGCGGGCCTTACGGAAATACCCGCCTACGTGCTTGAGGCAGACGAAGAACGGGCTTTTGAGCTTGCCCTCGTCGAAAACCTGCAGAGAGAGGACCTAAACCCGATAGAAGAGGCGGAGGGGTATAAGACCCTTATAGAGCGGCTCGGCATCACACAGGAGGAAGCGTCCGAAAGGACGGGCGTGTCCAGACCTGCGATAGCCAATTCGATGCGCCTTCTGCAGCTTCCCGCGGAAGTGCTCAAAAAGGTCGAAAGCCGCGAGCTGTCCGCGGGCCACGGAAGGGCGCTTTTGGGCCTGACCGACAAAAAGACCCTGCTTTCCGCCTGCCGCACTGTGCTTGAAAGAGGGCTTTCGGTGCGTGAGACGGAGGCGCTTGTAAAACGCCTGCAGAAAGCGCCGAAAAAGCCGAAAAAGGACCCGAACGCGATATACATAGAGTCGCTTCAAAAGGAATTGTCCGAACTCACGGGACATAAAGTCAGTATTGTCCACGGTAAACGGAAAGGCAAGCTTACTATAGAATATTACGGCAACGACGATCTTGAGGCCGTCTGCGAAGTGTTGAAAAAACTTTAATAAACGAGGGAATAAAAATGATAGACATCAAAAGAATTAAAGAAGACCCGCAAAAGGTGATAGAGGGCTTCGCCAAAAAGGAAAAGGACGCGGCGGCGGATATCGCCCGCATACTTGAGCTTGACGAGCAAAGGCGCGCGCTTATTTTAAAGACCGACAATATGAAGTCGGAACAGAACAAGGTATCAAAGCAGATACCCGCCATGAAAAAGGCGGGCGAAGACGTAGCGCCGGTATTCGCCAGGATGAAGGAGCTTTCCGCCGACATAAAGACGGCGGAGCAGGAGCTTGAAACGGTAGAGGCGGAGTATAAGACGCTTATGCTTTCGCTTCCCAATCTGCCGGACGACGACCTTGTCGGCGGCGGCAAGGAAAACAACAGGGAAATAAGGCGGTTCGGAACGCCGCACGTCTTTGATTTCGAGCCGAAAAACCACGTCGACATCTGCACGGCGCTCGGGCTTATAGATTACGCCCGCGGCGTAAAGCTTTCGGGCAACGGCTTCTGGATATACAAGGGTATGGGCGCGCGGCTCGAGTGGGCGCTTTTAAACTATTTCATAGACACGCATATCGCCGACGGTTACGAGCTTTTGCTCGTGCCCCATATGCTCGGGTACGAATGCGGGCTTACGGCGGGGCAGTTCCCCAAGTTCACCGACGAGGTCTACTGGCTTGACGTAGCCGAAGACGAAAGACGCAGATTTATGCTTCCGACGGCAGAAACGGCGCTCGTTTCGGTGCATCGCGACGAGATAATCCCCGAAAGCGACCTGCCGAGAAAATATATATCATACACGCCCTGCTTCAGGCGCGAAGCCGGCAGCTACCGCGCCGACGAAAGGGGAATGGTGCGCGGACACCAGTTCAACAAGGTCGAAATGGTGCAGTACACCAAGCCCGAATGCTCGGACGAAGCGTTTGAAGAGCTCGTTTCCAAGGCGGAGGCGCTGGTAAAGGGCCTCGGCTTCCATTTCCGCACGGTCAAGCTCGCCGCCGCCGACTGCTCGGCATCAATGGCGAGGACGTACGACATAGAGATACACATCCCGTCCATGAACGGCTATAAGGAAGTAAGCTCTGTATCCAACGCGAGGGATTATCAGGCGCGCCGCGGTAACATCCGCTTCCGCAGGGAAGAGACGGGCAAGCCCGAGTTCGTGCATACCTTAAACGGCTCCGGCCTTGCGACCAGCCGCATTTTCCCGGCTCTGGTCGAGCAGAATCAGCAGAAGGACGGCAGCGTGGTCGTCCCCGAAGCGCTCCGCAAATATTTAGGCGGGATAGATGTCATTCGCTGATTGACTTTTAAAACGCCTTGTGCTAAAATATCCTCGTGCGAAAGAAGGATGCGTATGTATTATGAGATGACTATCGCGGGGCTTAAGAAAAAGCTTCCGATATGCCCGATAAACGATGAGCTTTATATAGCCGGTTTCGTTATCTTAGGCGACGCGCCGCTTACCGAGGCCTGCGCGCGCGAGCTTCTTAAACGCGCGCCCGAGCACGATTATATAATCACGGCGGAAGCGAAGGGCATTCCTCTGGCGCATGAAATGGCGCGTCAGCTCGGTAAAAGGGTACATTTCGTCGCGAGAAAGGGCTTAAAGCTCTATATGAAGGACCCGATAAAGTGCTCGGTGCGCTCCATTTCGACCGACAGGGAACAGACGCTTTATTTAGACGGCGACGACGCGGCTCTTATGAAGGGCAAAAGGGTACTTATAGTCGACGACGTCGTATCGACGGGCGAAAGCCTGAGCGCCGTTGAAAAGCTTGTTCTGCAGGCGGGCGGAAAGGTCGTCGGGAAGATGTGCATACTCGCCGAGGGCGACGCGAAGGACAGAGACGACGTCATATATCTTGAGCCGCTGCCTCTCTTTAATTCGGACGGAACGCCGAAAAAATAAAAAAATAAAGGGCTAAAAGCCCTTTAATACGCCGGTGTGGCGGAATTGGCAGACGCAAGGGACTTAAAATCCCTCGGTAGCAATACCGTACCGGTTCGAGCCCGGTCACCGGCACCAGCAAAAAGCACTGCGGTAGCAGTGCTTTTTGCAGTTATATTCGCCTGCGGCGAGTTATATTGGGCTTCGCCCAGTTATATTCGCTTCGCGAGTTATATTGCGCTTCGCGCAGTTTCGGAGGCGAATATAATATAACTTTGCGGCTTGTTGCCGCAAAATATAACTGTGCCGTAAGGCACAATATAACTGCCGCTTAAGCGGCAATATAA
>JAFSVO010000131.1 GCA_017444965.1 Clostridia bacterium
TCCGTGAAAAACTGCTTGCCGAGAATGCAAAGCTTTCAAAAATGCCTTTCGGCACTCCGGAAGCGACCGTTATCCGCAATTACATAGAGACCTGCCTTGAACTTCCGTGGTCGAAAAAATCCAAAGACCGGGTCGACGTTGACGCCGCGAAGAAGATACTTGACCGCGATCACGACGGAATCGAAAAAGTAAAGGAAAGGATACTTGAATTCCTTGCGGTAAAGCAGCTTAATCCCGATATAAAAGGGCAGATACTTTGTTTTGTAGGCCCTCCCGGCGTCGGTAAAACCTCTGTTGCAAAATCCATCGCCGCCGCTACAAACCGCAAATTCGCAAGAGTATCGCTCGGCGGCATTCACGACGAAGCGGAGATCCGAGGTCACAGAAGAACTTATATCGGTTCAATGCCGGGCAGAGTTATCAACGCGCTTAAACTCGCCGGGACCAAAAACCCCGTGATCCTTTTCGACGAACTTGATAAACTTGCAAACGATATGCACGGCGATCCGACGAGCGCAATGCTCGAAGTGCTCGACCCGGAGCAGAACAACGCCTTCCGCGACAATTTTATCGAGATCCCCGTCGATCTTTCGGAATGTCTGTTTATTGCGACCGCAAACACGACTTCGACAATACCGCCTGCGCTTCTTGACCGTTTGGAGATCATTTATATGGACAGCTATTCCGACAAGGAAAAGCGCGCCATAGCAAGGCATCACCTTATTCCAAAACAGCTTAAAAAGCATGGCTTGAAGAGCTCTCAATGCCGCATAAGCGATTCGCGCTTAACGAACTTATCACTTCATACACAAAAGAAAACGGGGTAAGGAATCTTGAACGCGAGATCGCTTCGGTTTGCCGTAAGAGCGCAAAGATGATCGTAGAGGGCGCCGAAAAAGTCAACGTTGATTCCAAAACGCTGCACACCATGCTCGGACCGAAGAAGTTCATTCCGGACAAGATCTATCCGACAGACGAAGTCGGAATTGTAAACGGGTTAGCCTGGACGTCGGTCGGCGGCGAGATGCTTCGCATTGAGGTCAGCTCGATGAAAGGCAACGGGAATCTGCAGCTTACCGGTCATCTCGGCGACGTTATGAAAGAAAGCGCTCGCGCGGCAGTAAGTTATATCCGTTCTCAGGCTGACAGATTCGGCATAGACAAGGATTTCTACAAAAACAAAGATATCCATATCCATGTACCCGAAGGCGCTGTACCCAAGGACGGACCCTCTGCGGGGATCACAATGGCAACAGCAATTTACAGCGAACTGACAGGTAAAAAAGTCAGAAGCGACGTTGCAATGACAGGCGAAATCACCTTAAGAGGTAACGTTTTACCCATAGGCGGTCTCAGAGAAAAAACGATGGCGGCTTTTAAATACGGAATTAAAACGGTAATTATTCCCAAAGAAAACGTTTCCGACCTTTATGAAGTAGAAGAAGTCGTTAAGGAAAATATAAATTTCATCGCAGCAGAAACATTTGACGATGTTCTTAAAGTTGCTATTGAGGAATGAGAATATGAATATTAATTTCAACGATGCGAATTTTATCACAAGTGCATATGACGTGAGAAATGCCCCCGTAGAACGCAGACCCGAAATTGTAATGGTTGGCCGTTCAAACGTCGGCAAAAGCTCAATGATAAACAAACTCCTCAACAGAAAAAGCATTGCAAAGGTCAGCGAAAAACCGGGAAAAACCGCAGCGGCAAACTACTATGACGTCGGTAAAAAAATCTACCTGGTAGATCTTCCCGGATACGGCTTTGCCCTCAGATCCAAGGCTGAAAGAAAAAGCTGGGGAAGCCTTACGGGCGACTATTTCGACAGCGACAGAGACATAGCTCTTGTTCTTTTTCTTATAGATATACGTCATGAGCCTACGGAAGACGATCTTCTTATGTACGATTTTCTTATGTCACGTGAGGTCCCCTTCTGTATTGCGGCAACAAAAGCAGATAAATTATCCGCAAAGCAAATTGACGAACAGATTGAAAAGGTATCAAGACAGTTCATGGTAAGAGTTGTTCCCTTCTCCTCGAAAGACGGAAAAGGCGTTCAGCCAATCAGAGAAATTATCGAAGACGTTACGGAAGAATTTCTTAAAGAAAAAGCAGAAACCTCAGAAGAATAAAAATAAAGGACAGATATACATTATGTTATCAGAAAATAACGGAGTACTTCATATTGACGGAATCTCAACAGAACAAATTGCAAAAGATTACGGTACCCCCTGCTATGTAATGAGCGAAGACCATATCAGAAATACCTGCCGACTTTATAAGGGTGCCTTTGATAAATACTACGACGGAAAAGGTATGCCTCTTTATGCACGCAAGGCCTTGTCTGCGTGTGAA